>JAFDVU010000062.1 GCA_018268835.1 Acidobacteriota bacterium
GTGTAGAGACCGTAAGTGGAGGACATTATGAATACGGCAATCGCGCGATTGCGCGAAAAAACAGACCGGCAACTCGCAGAACTTATCCGGAGGGAATTCGAGCGCTCCAAGGACCTGGCCCTCGAAGGCTGCTACGCGGAAGCGGAGCGCCGTTACAACCGGGCCCGGGCGCTCCTGACAGTAGCCAATCTCACCGCGCAGGAGCGGGCCGGCATCGAGCGCGTGCTCCTGCTGCCCGCTACCGCCTGCGCGTAGTCCCTACTGCCCCGCCTTCCGGGCGGGTACTTCAACCGCCGGCACATTTTCATCGTGAATCAGCTTATTGAAGGCCGCTAGTTCGCTTCCCGTAATTGCGTTCAGCTTCTTCAACTCCGCGTTCACCTGCGTGGCCAGCTCTTCGTACACCATGTACGATTGCTGCGTCGGCTGATTATCCGAACTCTGCACCACGCTGAGCACGTGCGCCAGCTTGTTGTTCAGTTTGATGGGGAAGTTGAGGGGGTCCTCGCTGGCCCGGTTCTTGGTCTGGTAGAGCGCCTCCTCGACTTCGGTCATCTTCTGTATCAGCGCCTTGGCTCCGTCGGCAACCTTTTTCGAGTCGCGCCTGGTGTACGGCTCCAATTGCGCGCGCAATTCGCGGATGCGAATCACCGCGTCGTTGGTCTCCGAAAGCTTGTCGCGCAGTTGCATCGAAAGCGAGAGTTGCCGCGCGTAATCGTCCGGCGTGGTGTCGAGTCTCGGATCCTTGAGGACTTCGAAGCTCTGCGTCAGCGTCTGCCCGCCTGCGGTCAACTTCACCGTGTACTTGCCCGGCGCAGCGCGCGGCCCCATGGTGGACCCGGCCCACAGAATCATGCCGGGGAACGTGGTGGCGTCCGGGTAGCGCAGGTTCCACACAAACTGATTCAGTCCGGCGTTCGCGGTGAGCCGCGCCGGAGGCGGCATGCGCGGCCCTTCGTCGTCGTCGTCATCTCCGCCCCGGGCGGCCGGCGCGCGCGCCGCGTCGCGCGTGGAGAACTTGCGCACGCTCTTGCCGGCTGCGTCGAAGAATTCGAGCGTGACCTCGCCTTCCGGCCGGTTCTTCAGCCAGAAGTGCACCACCGCTCCGCCCGGCGGGTTCGCCCCCATCGCTCCGCCGGCGCGCCCCCCGCCGCCGAAACGTCCACCGCCGCCGAAGCGGTAGGGGTTCTTCGGCTGGTACAGTTTCGCCTCCTCGGTGGGCGCGGTGCCGGGCATGATCTGGTAGAGCAGCGGCAGATCGTCGAAGATCCAGAACGCGCGCCCTTCGGTGGCCACCACAAGTTCCTGGTCGCGCTTCTGGAACGCCAGGTCGTCGATCGGCGTCACCGGCAGGTTCAGTTGGAACGACCGCCAGTTTTCGCCGTCGTCGAAGGAGATGTACATCCCCGTCTCCGTGCCCGCCACCAGCAGCCCCTTGTGATTCGGATCCTCGCGCACCACCCGCGTGAACGCCGTCGCCGGGATGCCGCTGACGATCTTCTTCCACGTCTTGCCGTAATCGGTGGTCTTGTAGAGGTACGGGCGGAAATCGTCCTGCTGATAATTGGTCGCCGCTACGTACGCCGTGCCCGCGTCGAACGGCGACGCCTCGATCGAGTTGATCCGGATCCACTCCGGCATCCCCGGCGGCGTCACGTTGTCCCACTTCTTGCCGCCGTCCCGCGTCACGTGTACCAGCCCGTCGTCGCTCCCTACCCAGATCACCCCCGCGGTCACGGGCGATTCCATCAGAGTGAAGATCGTGCAGTAGTACTCCACGCTGGTGTTGTCCTGCGTGATCGGCCCGCCCGAGGAGCCCATCTTCGATTTGTCGTTGCGCGTAAGGTCCGGACTGATCGCCTCCCAGCTCTGTCCCTCGTTGGTGGTCTTGAGCAGCACCTGCGAGCCGATGTACAGCGTCTTCGGATCGTGCGGCGAAAACGCGATCGGGAAGCTCCACTGGAAGCGGTACTTCATCGCCTCCACGCCGTAGCCCATGGTGTTGTCCGGCCACGCGTTGATGTTGCGCATCTGTCCCGTGCGCTTGTCCTGCCGGGTGAGCAGCCCGTCGTAGGAGCCGGCGTAGACGATCTGCGAATTGCGCGGATCGGGCGCGATCCAGCCGCTCTCGCCGCCGCCCACATCGTACCAGTCGGCTTGCGTGATGCCCCCTCCCGCGGTGCGGCTCGCGGTGCGCACCGTGGTGTTGTCCTGCTGCGCGCCGTAAATGTTGTACGGGAAGTCGTTGTCCAGCGCCACCCGGTAGAACTGCGCCGTGGGCTGGTTCATGATGCTGCTCCACGTGTGGCCGCCGTCGTTGGAAATATTGGCCCCGCCGTCGTTGCCCTCGATCATGCGCTCCGGATCGTTGGGCGCGATCCACAGCGCGTGATTGTCGCCGTGCGGCGGCTGGATGTTGGTGAACGTCCTCCCCCCGTCGATCGACTTGTGGAAGCCCACGTTGAGCGCGTACACCGTGTCCTCGTTCTGCGGGTCCGCGAAGATGTGCGAGTAGTACCACGCGCGCTGCCGCAGGATGTTCTGCTGGTTCACCCTCGTCCACGTCTTGCCCGCGTTGTCCGACCGGAACAGCCCGCCGTCGGCCGCTTCCACCAGCGCCCACACGCGCTCCGGATTGGCCGGAGACACCGTCACCCCGATGCGCCCCAGCACGCCCTTGGGCAGTCCCGGCGCGCGCGAAATCTCGGTCCAGGTATCGCCGCCGTCGGTGGATTTGAACAGGCCGCTGCCCGGCCCGCCGCTATCCATGCGCCACGGCTTGCGGCTGATTTCCCAGAACGTCGCGTAGATCACCCGCGGGTTCGAAGGATCCAGCGCCAGGTCCACCGCGCCCGCCGTATTGCTGCGCTTCAAAACCTGCTTCCACGTGGCCCCGCCGTCCGTCGTGCGGTACACGCCGCGCATTTCGTTCGGCCCCCACAGGTGCCCCAGCGCCGCCACGTACACAATGTCCGGATTCTTCGGATGGATGCGCACCGCGCCGATGTGGTACGTGTCCTGCAATCCGACGTTCTTCCACGTGCGGCCGCCGTCGAGCGATTTGTAGACGCCGTCGCCGTGCGTCGCGTTGCCGCGCACGCAGGCTTCCCCCATTCCCGCGTAGACCACGTTCGGATCCGACTCCGCCACCGCGATCGCGCCCACGCCGCCGGTCTTGAACTGCCCGTCGGACATCGGCGCCCACGAGTTGCCGCCATCGGTGGTCTTGAACACGCCGCCGCCCACCGCACCGAAGTAGTAAACGTCCGGTTGCGAGGCCACTCCCGCGACCGCCACCACGCGTCCGCCCCGGAATGGGCCGACCTGCCGGTAGCGCAGGGTGGAAAGCAGATCCGCCTGCTGAGCCGAAATCAGCAGCGGAAAAACGAGTAACGATGCGAGCCGCAAGCGTTGCATATGACTCTGCATCGTATCAAATACGAACCGGACCGGTCAGTCCTTCTGCGCCGCGATCCGCTCCAGACGGGCCTTCTGCAAACCCCAGTCCGAAGTGTCGTCGCGGTTCTCATAGCAGAGGACGCGCAGGTCGCTGAACCCCGCGAGCAACACGTTGCGCGGCCCCTTGCCCGAAGGGTCGCCGAAGCCTTCGATCACCAGCAACCCGCCCGGCTTGAGCGAATCCATCACCCGCTTGCGATACGCCGCGTCGGCCAGGTTGGTGAACGCAAAAGTCTCCACGATGAGGTCCCACTGCGCGATGCCGTAATCGAACTCGTCGTGGCTCGCTGTGACGGTCTTCAGCTTGAGCCCGGCGCGCGCCGCTGCGGCGTTGGCGGCCGCCATGCCGTCTTCGGAAATATCGTAGCCCGTGACCTCCCACCCGGCGGTGGCCAGAAACAGCGAGTTGCGCCCCTGCCCCATCGCGACATCCAGCGCCCGCCCCGGCTTGCGGCCCTCCACCATGCGCGCCAGGAACTGGCTCGCGGCGGTGCGGAACGGCGGCGCCTCCATGCGGTAGATCCGGTCGAAGTGCAGCGCGGCGAATTCGCGCGGCATCTCCGCCATGCGCTTGCGCAGCACGCCGATGCGGCGCGCGGCCTCGGGCGCTTCCACACCCGTGCCTTTCAGCCTGGCTTCGTAGGCGGCTTGCACCGCCGGCGGCGCGAACGTGCCGGTGTAGGTCTTATACCAGGAAACGAAATCGCGAAAGACTTCGTCGTCGGAGGGCGTTCCGCCGGCGATGAGCAGGCCGGCCGATGCGGCGAGTACCGCAAGAAAACGGGTCATGCATTTTCAGACACCACCATCCCGATTTAGTTCCCGGCCCGCACCCTACCCTTGTGTCCCCGGGCAACTCAGCCCCGTTTGGCCCGCAACTCGAAGTATTCCGCGATCGCCGCCGGCAGCGGAGGCATCGGCGCCACTCCCACGCGTTCCATCTTCGCGTTGGACAGCGCCGAGTACTTCGGACGCCGCGCCGGCGTGCGGTACTCGCGCTCGTTGGTCGCGTGCAGCGACGGCTTCAGCCCCGCCGCGTCGAAGATCAGGCGCGCGAAGTCGAACCACGTCACCGGCGCGCCGCCGCCCACGTGAAACACGCCGCTGCGCCCCCCGTCCACCAGGTCCACCGTGCGCGAAGCCAATGCCGGCGCGAATGTCGGCGAGGCCACGTGATCCTCCACCACCCGGATCGGATTGGGCGACTGCGCCAGCCGCAGCATGAGTTCGACGAAGTTGCCGCGCGCCGTGCCGTGTCCCCCGGGACCGAACACACCCGACGTACGCACGATCAACGCCCGCTCCAGGTACGCCTGCGCATACAACTCCCCGGCCAGTTTCGATACCGCGTACGCGCCCAGCGGATGCGTGGGATCGTCCTCCACGTACGGATGCCGCGCCACGCCGTCGAACACATAATCGGTCGAAAAGTGGACCAGTTGCGCGTCCACCTGCCGGCAAGCCAGCGCCAGGTTGCGCACCGCCAGCGCATTCACCTGGTACGCCGCCTGCGGTTCCTTCTCCGCCACGTCCACCTGGTTGTACGCCGCCGCGTTGAAAACCACCTGGGCGTCGAAACCCGCCAGCGCGTTCTCCACCGCCGCCGGATCGGTGATGTCCACCTGCGCGCGGTCCCAGGCTACCACCTGGTATCCGCGTGTTTCCAACTCGCGTACCAACTCCTGGCCCAACTGGCCCGCCGCTCCGAACACCGCCGCACGTCTGCTCATAGAATCACCACGATAGCGCAACCCCGGTTCCACGGCATTTCTCCGCGAACGCGCGATCGCTTACCAAAGCGAAAATTGCCGGATGTTATACTTTTCACTTCGGGCATCCCGCCCCTCCGCCTCATGTCACCCCGACCCCTGCGGGAGTACCGGTTCTCGAAGTTCTCCGTCCGCCCCGAATCTCTCAGCCTTCGCTGCCGCGGCGAGGAACGGCACCTCGAGCCGGCATCCTTCGCCGCGCTCGTGTACCTGATCGAGCACCGCGACCGGGTAGTGCCCCAGGACGAACTCATCGCCGCCGTGTCGCCAAAAGCCGCGCTCTCCGGCGACGCCCTCGCCGCCTGCATCGCGGAAATCCGCGCGGCCCTGGACGATTCCGCCGACCCGCCGATCGTCAGCCAGCTGCCCGATGCCGGCTACCGGTTCTCCGCCGCGATAACCGAAGTGCCGCCCCCGGCCACGCGCCGCCGTCCCTGGCTCCTGCCTCTGGGCGTGCTCGCCTGCCTGGCGCCGGCTTGCTGGCTCGCCTGGTGGTTCTGGCCTGTCGATATTCACGAGGTCGGCTGGTGGCGCTTCGCCGGTTCCTCCCCGGCGGTGGAGGATTCCTCCGGCCGCGAAAACACCGGGCGCCTTCACGGCGACGCCCAACGCATCGCTGAAGGTCCCGCCGGCCACGCCCTGCGCCTCAGCGGCAACGCCCACGTCTCCGGCGAATCCGCCGGCGTGGGCTTCCCGCAAAAGGACGCCTCGTTCACCATCACCGCCTGGGTACGGCCACGCGCCGGGGCACCCGCTGGCACCATATTCCAATTCGGCTCCCGCGGCGGACCCCGTTCGAACGCCCGGCTCTATCTCGCCGATTCCGGCGCCGGCTGCCTGGCATTGGGCCAGGCAGGCGATTCTGCCTGCAGCGCGCGCAGCCTCGCCGACGGCGGCTGGCACTATCTCGCCGGCAGCTACGACGCCCGCGCCGGAGTGCTCGTGCTCTACGTGGATGGCACCGAATCCGCGCGGCGCTCCTCCGCCGGCCCGGCCGACCTCGCAACCGGCACGCCCTGGACCATCGGCGCCGCCCCAGCCTACTCCGGCGACCTGGCCGACGTACGGCTCTTCGACGGCGCGCTCTCCCACCCGCGGATCGCCGCCCTCGACGAGTGTACCCTCTCCAACCTCACCCGCCTTCCCGGCAGCGGGCAAGCCTACGCGTTGCCCCTGTTCCGGACCGCCATGGCGAGACTCCCCGCGCCGGAAACCGGCGGCGCCGCGCTTGCCTACGCCGGACCCGGCAACGCCGGCCTCGAGTTCGGCTACTCCGAAGGCGCCTGCTCGCTGGCCTCGCTCGAAGGCGTGGCCCTGCAGGAAGACCTGCGCATCGGCGTGGACCTGCTACTGCCTCCCCAGACCGCGGCCGGCCCCTTCTTCCACGCCCGCCGCGTGGCGCCCGGCGATTCCATCCAGGCCCCCGGCTCCGGCGGCGTGTGGGTTCGGCTGGATGCCGGCGGGAAAATCACCGTCGAAGCTCTGGCGCACCGCGAAAACAGCCCCGTCGAGCCGCTTGCCACCGGATTGGCGCCCCAACCCGCGAACAGCTCCGGATGGCGCCACCTGGAAGCCGAAATGCGCGGCGGCAAGATGCGCGTATGGGTGGACGGCGTCGCCGTCCGGCTGTCCCCTCCCGGCGCGGCAGCCGGCGAAGTCATCCCCATCGCCACCAAAATCGAAACCGCCGACGGCATCGCAGTCCGCGCGCCGGCGCACCCCACCGGAGCCATCCTTGTGCGCAACATCACCGTGCGCGATGAGGTTCAGTAATCCGGCTCGGAATGTCGGGAATCCCCACACTCCGGCGAGAACACCTCGATTTTGTAACCACCAAACGTCCAGATGCGTTATTGTAAATAGGACAAAGGGGGTTACGATGCGCCGAATGATTCATCGCGACCTGATGCGCGGGCATAACGCGCAGCGCGCGGCCATCGTTTTGCTGGCCGGCCTACTTTCCATACTTGTGGTGAGCGTCCTGCATGGGGTTCTGTCGCTGCCCACCTGAGGGCTCTTCCCGGAAACCTTCCAGCGCCGCCGCCAGCTCCGCCAGCCCGCTGAGCGCGTGCTCCAGTTCGATCCCCGCGTACCACATGCCGCCCTCCTCCCGGCTGTATATCACTTCTCCCAACAGAATCGAGTCTTCGAGCGTGACCTTGAGCGCGGTCCCCGTAGCCAGTGGTTCGGCGACCTCCAGCCCGAGTCCCCGCCCGGAAGCGTTGCGGACTCTGGCGCACATGTGGATGTCCGGCGTTCCGAAGACTGTCACGGCAACCGGTTGATCGGTCTGGAAGCGGGACTCCCGCCGCTGGTTCATGCTAACTTTATCGGCGGAAATCCTGCGATCTGTAGAGTTCCGTCACCCTACTCGGGTGAACACGAGCGCAATCGCCGTCAACGTGAGCACCACCAGTGCCGCCAGGATGCCCTTGCGGCGCGCCGGCGTCAGCCACGCCAACAGCCCCGTGCCGTCCTCATCGCCCGTCATGGCCCGCAGCAGCCGCCGCTGTGCCGTCCCCGGAAGACTGCGCATCGCGCGGGCGATCTCGCGCCGCCCCCGCCGGTCCGCTATCAGGATCGTCGCCGAATTGGCCCCGTTGGTAGACTTGAGCAGGCGCGTGCGCAGAGGAACCGGCACCTCCTCCACACTGCGGAACATGCGTTCCTTGCCCCCGGAGGAGATCAGCACCGCCGACGTCTGAAACGTGCCCCGGATCCGCGGATTGGCCTCGCCGCAGCGCGGGCACTTCGCGCGTGAGTTCCCGTACTCGGTCCGGCAGCGAGGGCATTTCATCCGGCAATAACCTTGGGCGCCTTGGCCTTCTCCTTCTCCGTCTTGTCCTCTCCGGATAGGTGCCGGGATACGGTTTCGATGAATCCCAACGCCGCCTTGGAAAGCGCCTTGTCCTTACGATACACCAGCCCCAACCGCCGGATCATCGGCTCCGGCGCCAGCGGGACCGCCTGCAGCTTCCCGGCGGCGATCTCCTCGCGGCAGTTCGACAACGCCACGAAGCTCACGCCCAACCCGGCGATCACGAAGTGCTTCATCATCTCCGACGAATCCAGTTCCATCGAAATGCGCACATCGTCTTCCACCGGCTCCAGCCACTCGTTCAGCCGCGTGCGCGTCTTGCCGTACTTGGGCAGGATCATGAAGCTCTCCACGATCTCGTGCGGCAGCACGCTCTGCCGCTGCGCCAGCGCATGCCCCACCGGCACGATCAGCCGGATCTCGTCGCGGTGCACGCTCACCACCTGCAGCCGCTTCTCTTCCACCGGAAGCTGCGTCAGGCCGAAATCGGCCGAGTTCTCCATCACCGCTTCCACCACCCGCGACCCGTAGCTGCGCAGCACCTGCAACTGGACCGCGGGGAACAACCGCCGGTATTCGCTGAACACCTTCGGCAGCACGTAAATGCAGGTGGCTTCGTTGGCCGCGATCACCAGTTCGCCGCGCGGGTTCGCCTCCAGTTCCGCGATCGCGTCCTGCACGCGGCGGCGCAGATCCAGCAGCTGCTCGGCGTATTCGGCGAAGATGCGTCCGGCGGTGGTCAGAGAAATCTTGCTGCCGAACCGCTCGAAGAGGTCGGCGCGCAACTCCTGCTCAAGCTGCCTCACCTGCGCGCTGATCGCCGGCTGTGTGCGATAGCACGTCTGGGCAGCTTTCGAAAAGCTCTTGAGCCGCACGATCTCCAGAAACGTGTGGAGCTGGTCAAAATCCATATGCTGCCGACTGGGAAATTCCGCCTGCCCGATTCAAATTCCGTATCGCCGGGATAGGAATTTTCAATTTCCCGCCCTCCGCCGCCTTGAGCCATCATTGTATCAAAGGGTCCGCGAAGCGCGGTTTTGAGTTTGATAATAGGATTTGGCGTAAGCGCAATCGTCTGTGGTCATTGACGACAGCTTCCGCTCTCTCGCGGATCCCTCTGATACCATCGTTCTCGTGGGCCGTCTCGCTGTCCTCATCCTCCTCGCGGCCTGCGTTCTCCCCGCGCAAACCGGCGAAAACGTCCTGCTCGTCGTCAATCGCAACAGTCCTGTCTCCCGCCAGATCGCCGACTACTACCGCCCCCGCCGCTCGGTTCCGGTGCGCAATGTCTGCACCCTCGATACCACCACGCAGGAAGAGATCGACTGGAAGACCTACCTGTCCGGCATCGAGCAGCCCATCGCCGCCTGCCTCAAGAAACAGCAACTCGTCGAAAAGGTCCTCTACATCGTCACCACCCTCGGAGTCCCGCTCAAAGTGGACGGCGGCGGCTCCGGCACCATGAGCGAACACGCCTCGGTGGACAGCGAACTCGCCCTGCTCTACGGAAAACTCAAGGGCGCGACCTTTCCGCGGATGGGCTGGCTTCCGAATCCCATGTTCATGAAGCGCGACCTGCCCTTCCGCCACCCCATGATCCCCATCTACGCGGTGACGCGCCTGGCCGCTTACGATCTGGACGACGTCAAGGCCATGATCGACCGCTCCCTGGCCGCCCTTAACCGGGGCAAATTCGTCATCGACCTCTCCTCGCCCGGCGACGACGGCGGCAACGCCTGGCTGCGCACGGCCGCCCTCCTCCTGCCCGCCGCCCGCGTCACCCTCGACGAAACCGCGCGCGTGCTCTACAACCAGCGCGACGTGATCGGCTACGCCTCCTGGGGCAGTAACGACTCGAACCGCAAGCAGCGCTGGCTGCACTTCCAGTGGCTGCCCGGCGCCATCGCCACCGAATTCGTCTCCACCAGCGCGCGCACCTTCCAGCGCCCACCCGACACCTGGAACTACACCACCTGGCAGGACAAGGCGCATTTCTACGCCGGCACGCCGCAGGGACTGATCGGCGATTTCCTGCACGAAGGCGCCACCGGCGCCGCCGGCAACGCCTACGAACCCTACCTGACCGGCTGCGCCCGCCCCGACTACCTCCTGCCCGCCTACTTCGGCGGACGCAATCTCGGCGACAGCTACTACATCGCCCTGCCCTTCCTCAGTTGGCAGGGAGTGGTCGCCGGGGATCCGCTCTGCCGGCTCAAGTAATTCGCGGAACTCCGGTAGAAGATTGCTTGGGCCCCATCGGGGCGGCCGGAACTCGCGCGGAAGGCACAGGATAGAGAAAACGACTTCGAGCGGGATTAATTGGGGGTATAATCCGGAGCGTCCAGCATTGTAGAGAGGAGACCCCAGTGAAACCGTGCATCTCTCTCTCAAGAACGCTGTCATTCTTCCTGGTTGCGACCCTCGCCGCAAACGCAGATGTGGCGGTAATGACCCAAGGGTCCAGTGACGGTGGCGCCTCTTCCCACCTGGTTTCCTTCTTGTCGGGCGACGTTGTCGCCGCGCCGCAGACGCTGAGTGGCACCGTTGTCGGGGGGAAGGCAGACCTCAGCGGAACGCTCAAAGCGACATACAACTTTGACAAGTGGATCGCGAACACCAACCAGGGGGACTCATCTGTCTATAAAGTCCTGAGGAAAGCACAGGTCGACGCAGGTGGTTTCCTGGTAGGCAAGGTGCGGATCCGGGTCGACGTAAGCGCAGTCGTCAATTCCTTCATTGAGGTCACGGTAGGAGTGGGCAAAGACAGTTACACAATCAAGCTCTACACCTGCGTTGACCACCGCAAGACAACTGTGACGGAGACTGCCACAGACTTGCTCATCTCGCAGACGGAGGGGACGGCCTGCGCATACAAGGTGCCGGAGGCGGCGTGGTCCAACGAGGGGGAGGACGTTGTCTACACGATCCGGAAGTAGGGTACCTGCAGAGACTGACGTGGGGCCGGCATAGCGTGGGCCCGGTGGGCGATCACTAAGACTTGCTTTCGGCTTGCTTTCGTGTACTGAGAAGGGAAAACCGCTATCAGAAACTACAGGCGGGCCCCACGTACGACTTTATCGAAAGTGCCCGGCGGTCAACTCCCGCCTTCGCCCCAACTGGATCATGCCGAGCACTTCCGATGAAGATCTGGCGTTACTCGCCCGGCACCTGGAACGTACCGAGGAAAGCGCTGCGGCGGAAACGCACGTCGAATCGCTCGTTGAGTCCGTCGCCCTGGTAGGACGTCTGCAGCGCGTACGTCGGCATCGAGTGCTGCAGCTTGGTCAGCGGCGGATAGAAGACATCTTCGTTGCCGCAGATGTGGTCGGCTTCGGTCAGCCCGCGGGTGCGGATCTCAGCCAGCGAGCCGGCGGTCAGACGCGCCGACCCGCCGTGGATGTTGCCGTTTTCGATCTCGAGGTCGATCGGCGCCGAGGTCACCTTCACCACGTCGCTGAGCACATCCGGCGCCTGCGCGCGGGCGAAGGCCACGAGCGCCTCGCGCTGCTCCGCACTGGCGCGGCTGTCCACGATGATCACCGCGTGGGACGGGTTGGTCGCCCAGTGGACGTCGCCGAGCGTGTGCGCGGTGCGGACCACCCCGACCACGCCCAGCCCCTGCAGGTTTACGCCCTTCCACGAGCCGTTGTTGATCTTCCAGCCGAACACGGCTTCCTTGCCGTTGATGTCCACTTCGCCGTTGGCGAAGCACGGTCCGGTATAGGTGTCGGCGGTACGCGCTTCCATGTAATTGCCGCTGATGGAATGGCCCGGAAGACCGGCGGCGAAAGACGTGGACGCGGAAAGAACAGCTGCGATGCAGAGAAGTTTCATCCCAGAAATACCCTCTGGATCTAATGGTATCACCGGCGGTGGATTCCGAACACGGTGGTGCATTTCGGCCAGCAGGCGATCCCCGGCAGAACAGGCAAGTGGCCTGCAATGTGTCGCTTGCGGTTTGGCATCCAAGTTGTATAAAAGCATGCCGCAGGGAGGAACGAAATGAAAAAGCTACTCTTGCTCACGGCATTCGCGATTACGCTTGGGTTAGGCGCCGGACACGCCGCGCAGGTCTTCGTCCGTTTTGGGCCGCCGCCTCCGCCGCGCGAGGTCGTTGTGGTTCGTCCCGGTCCGCGGCACGTGTGGGTTCCCGGCTATTACCGCTGGGCGGGAGCACGCTACGTCTGGGCCGGTGGATACTGGGCGGTCCCGCCGCGTCCGCACGCGGTGTGGATGCCCGGCTACTGGCGTCACCGACGCGGCGGATACGTCTGGGTGGGCGGCTACTGGCGGTAAGCGCGACGCCGGCAGGCGCTATTGCGCCTTCGACGGATTCTCGACCGGCAACTCGGGATGCTTGCTCCATTCGTCCATGGAGCCGTCGTACAAACGCGCATCGTAACCCAGGTAGCGGGCGACGGTGTAGAGCGCGCTGGCCTGCTGGCCGATGAAGCAGTAGGTCACCACGCGATCTCCCGGGCGTACCCCGGCATCGCGGAACATCTTCTCCAATTCCGGGACCGGCTTCAGCTTGCCCCGATCGTCCAGCAGGGCGCCTTGATAAATGTTGCCGGCGCCCGCGATGTGACCGGCACGGAATCCAGGCCGCTCGACTTCGCCCCGGTATACCTTGGGATCGCGCGCGTCCAGGATGCGCACTCCCGGCGTGCTGAGGTGGGACTTCACGAATTCGAGGTCCGCGATCACGTCGTCGCGCCGGCACGGCTCGAGTCGGCCGGGCGCGGGCGGGGGCGCTGCGCCCGTTGCCAAAGGACGGCCTTCCGCTTTCCACGCTGGTAGAGCGCCGTCGAGCAGCGAGGTCTGCGCGCCGAGTCCCATGGCGTCGAGAGTCATGTAGACGCGCCCGGTCTGCGTCCACATGTCCTTCAGGTAATACAACACGACATGCGAATCGCTGCTCACGCCGTAGCGCGCGAACGTGCGCGCCAGGACGTCCGCCGGCGGCAGTTCCACGCGCAGCCCCGCGGCCGACGTCTCCCGGTTGCTGTCGCGGTATTCAAAGTAGATCGAACCGGGAATGTGCCCTTCCTCGAACTCGGCCGCGCTCGAACCGAGAGCCAGGATCACCAGTTTGGGATCGCGCAAGTGGGCGGCGAGCCACTCCGTCGAGACGAACATGCTTTCGCGCGTGCCGTGGCCTCCGCAGGTCGCGGCCGGCATCGCGGCGGGCAGCATCACGCAAAGCGCGGCGATGGGGAGAATTCGCATGGCGATCTTCCGATGGTAGCAGCGCGGCACGCTCAGCGGGCGGTCGAGTGCAGCAGTTCGCGCAGGCTTTCGAAAGAGGCGGCCCAGGCAGTCCTCGGGCCATCGTAGCCTTTGAGTTCCACCTGGTATTGCGCGAACGCGGCGCGCCAGGCTGGCGCCAGTTCCGTGTAGGTGCGCTGGCCGAGCGCGATCCCCAGGCCCAGGCCCTTGGTCGCGCTCTCCAGCCGGAACGCCGCGTTCACCGTGTCGCCCATCGCGGTGTAATCCGCCCCGCCGACGATGGCGTAGCCCGTGTTGACGCCCGCGCCGATGCGCAGCGGCGAGGGCAATTGCAGGCTCGCGCTGATCTCGGCGGTGGCGGCGGCGATGTCGTTGACCGCGTGCAGTACGCGTTGCAGGTCGGAGCCGAGATCCGCTTCCTGGTCGTGGACCCACACCGCCATCACCGCGTCACCGATGTACTTCTGCGCCCAACTGCCTCGGCGCTGCGCGATCTGCCCTGAGCGCAGAAACCATGTCCCGATGGTTTGCGACAGCAGCGCTTCGGGCAGGCTGCGCGCCAGCGGCGTGAAATCGCGGATGTCCACCACCAGGATCGAACTCAGGATGTTGGTGTGGAGCGCCGCGGTGGGTTCGTTGCGCGCGTCGCCGGCGGAGGCGGCGGGAACCGGCACGGAACTGACCGGGTTCAGGAAGACCAGTTCCTGATCGCCGAAGACGAGGTGGTCCTGGTCGGCCAGGGTGACCGGAAAACTCACCCGTTTGCCGTTGACGAAACTCCCGTTGCGGCTGCCCAGGTCGACCAGCCCAAGTTCGCCGTTATCGCGGCGCTGAATCAGGGCGTGGAGCCGTGAGACCGAACGGCTCTCCAGCAGGACCGCGCACCCGTCGCCGCGGCCGATGGCCCAGGACTGCCCTTCGCCCAGCGGGAAGCGGCGGTTCGCGGGTACCCATAGCAGATAGGGTGTAGGTGCTGGGGGCGTCACCGTACCCACCAATTTAGCAGACAGTACCGCCGGCACCACCCCAGCCGCGGCGGCAACCGCCTCGCAGTACGGGCTTGAAATCGTAAGATGTCGTTTAAATGCAGTGTTTTGTACTGAAAATAGTTCGTTCGTCCCAGTACAAGTGGTACAAAATTAACGATAACTTTCGGTAGTAGGACATCTAAACTATAGGCGTACCGGAGCCGATGGTTTCCCCGAGGCAAAGATGCAAATCAGCGTCTATCAGGTCTTCATATACCTTCAACTGCTCGATCTGCTGACCACACTGGTCGGCTTCAAGATTGGAGCCGCCGAAGCCAGCCCCTTCATCCGCATGCTGATGCAGGCGGGGCCGGCCGCGGGCGTGGTGGCGTCGAAGGTTCTGGCACTGGGCCTTGGGGCGTTCTGCGTCTGGGCGCACAAGGCGCACGTCGTACGCTGGATCACCTACTGGTACAGCGGGTTAATCGTGTGGAACCTGATGGTGATGCTGGCCGCCGTGCACTGACCGCGCCGCTGTCAAACCGGCCGTTGGTGCCTGCCACACTCGCGAATCTTGAATCGGGCGGAACCGGAAAAGATCGTTCAACAGGAGCGTTCGAAGCTTCCGGCCGGGATGCTATAATGGTGGGGCTTCTCCCGGCATTCTGATTCTCCATGTGGCTTAGCGTCAAAGAGTTGGAACTGCGAAGGGTCCCCTTCGACGAGACCTTCGAGCCGGGGGCGATCGATTTCAGCGGGGAAAACCTGGATCAGGTTACGCCGCTGCGGGCAACCGGATCGGCGGAAATGCTGGCTCACTCGGGCGGAGAGATTCGCGTCAAGGGGCAGTACACTGTTGAGATCGGTTCGCAATGCGACCGGTGCTTGGGGCGCGCGTCGTTCCCCTTGACGGCTTCGTTCGATTTGTACTACCGTCCCATGGCGGAAATCGCCCGTGAGGAAGAGGTGGAAATCGACGAAGGCGAGGCCGAAATCGGGTTTTACGAAGGCGGCGGCATGCAACTGGAGGACATCCTTCGGGAGCAGGTGCTGCTGGCGCTGCCGATGCAGCGGGTTTGCGCGGAAACGTGCAAAGGAATCTGTCCGGTTTGCGGCAGGAACCGCAACGAGGGCGAATGTGGTTGCAGCGTGTCCGCGGTGGACGACCGCTGGGGCGCGTTGAGAAATTTGACGAATTGAGGGGCCCGCGCGGTCCCAAGGAATTGAGTAAGAGGTTTAGACAATGCCGAATCCCAAACGCAGACACTCCCAGAGGCGGACCAGCAGCCGCCGCGCGCACGATGCGCTGAAGGCTTCCGGCCTTTCGGAATGTCCCAACTGCCACGAGCCCAAGCTGCCGCACCGGGTTTGCCCGCACTGCGGACAGTACAAGGGTCGTGAAGTCGTCGAAGTCGTGCAGGAGTAGTTGCTCTCTGACATGGTGACCATTGCGGTGGATGCAATGGGCGGCGACCACGCCCCCAAGTCCGAGGTTGCCGGGGCCGTTCAAGCCGTCAGAAACTACGACGTTAAAGTGCTCCTGGTCGGACAGCAGGAACTGGTCCGGCCGGAACTGGAAGCGTTCGAGGACTACCGAAGCCTCCCCATCGAGATTGTTCACGCCAGTGAGCGCGTGACCATGGAGGACAGCGCCGCCAAGGCGGTGCGCGCCAAGCGTGACAGCTCGATGCGGGTAGCCTCGCGCCTCGTTCGCGACGGTGCCGCGCAGGCCATGGTGTCGGCCGGCAACACCGGCGCCGTGATGGCCACCGCCAAGATGGTGCAGGGGATGGTTCCCGGTGTGGACCGTCCGGCGCTGGTGGGCATCTTCCCGACCATGGAGCAGAAGCCCGTGGT
Organism: Acidobacteriota bacterium; assembly: GCA_018268835.1. GTDB lineage: Bacteria > Acidobacteriota > Terriglobia > Bryobacterales > Bryobacteraceae > Solibacter. The sequence goes on from JAFDVU010000062.1 coordinate 16,101, forward strand.
GTTGGTGGACGTCGGCGCCAACGTGGATTGCGACCCTAAGATGCTGGCGCAGTTCGCGGTCATGGCCGAGATCTACTCGCGCAAGGTTCTGCACACCAGGGATCCGCGCGTCGGCATCCTCTCCATCGGCGAGGAAGAGCACAAAGGCAATGACCTGACCCGTGCCACCTTGCCTCTGCTCAAATCGCTCAACATCAACTTCATCGGCAACGTGGAAGGGCGCGATATCTACGCCGGCGAAGTGGACGTGATCGTCTGCGACGGTTTCATCGGCAACGTCGCGCTCAAGGTGAGCGAGGGGCTGGTGGACATGTTCAAAAAGCTGCTCCGCGAGTCGCTCGAAGCCACCATCACCGGCAAGATCGGGTACGTTCTTTCCAAGAACGCCTTCAACGATTTCAAGAAACGCCTGGATTACTCCGAGTACGGCGGCGCGCCTCTGCTGGGCGTGCGTGGCGGATGCATCATCTGCCACGGCCGGAGCAATGCCAACGCCATTAAGAACGCCATCCGGGTAGCCCGCGAGTTCAGCGGCGGCAGGATCAACGAAATGATCGAAGAGACGCTGAAGCTGGCCAAAGCCGGCGATTAGCGGAATAAATCCCGCGCCCCGGGGCATCTAAGAGGTAAAGATGATCTCGCGCACAGGCGCCAAGCGGCACGCAGGCAGAATCGGTCACATCGGAACGTTCGGCGTCGGAGCGGGGTTGCTGCTCCTGCTTCTCGCCGCTCCGTCATTCGCCCAGGATCAGCACGTCGCCTGGACCCTCACCGCGGAACCCGCCGCCGCGGCGCCCCGTGGCAAAATCCTGGTGCGCATGGCGGGAAAGATTCAGCCGGGGTGGCACCTCTACTCCATGTCCACCCCTGGCGCGATGCCCACCAAGATCACGGTCACCGGTCCCGTGGACAAGACCCGCGCCCTGCAGCCGGCGCCCCGGAAATCGTTCGACCCCAACTTCAATGCCGAGACCGAATACTTCGAGGACGAGGTCGCGTTCCTGGTCGAAGCCGAGCTGAAGCCGGACCTGAAACCCGGCCCCGTGGAACTCGCGGTCGCGGCCCGCTACCAGACCTGCGACGCGAAGAGTTGCGTGCCCTCGAAATGGTCCGGCACAGCGACCGTGCGCATCGATCCCGCGTCCGCCGCCGCGGCGCCTGCCATCCCGGCCGGATACACCGAGCCCGCCGCGCCCCCGCCGCCGGGCGCCGCCCCCTCTCCGTCCCCCGCGCCCCAGCAGGACAGCCTGGCCGGATTCCTGGCGGTCGCTTTCGGCTTCGGACTCGCCTCCATCTTCACGCCGTGCGTGTTCCCGATGATCCCGATCACCATGTCCTACTTCCTCAACCGCCAGAGCGGCAGCCGGCGGGAGAGTATCATGCAGGCGCTGGTATTCTGTGTCGGGATTGTCGTGCTATTCAGCGGGATGGGCCTGGCCATCACCGCCGCGCTGGGCCCTTTCGGCATCGTGCAGTTGGGCTCCAACCCGTGGGTCAACGGCTTCATCACGGCGCTCTTCATCGCCTTTGGACTCAGCCTGTTGGGCGCGTTCGAAATCACCATACCGTCGTCGATCCTCACCCGCCTGAATCAGTCGGCGGACCGCGGCGGCTATGCCGGATCGCTGCTGATGGGCCTGACGTTTTCGCTCGCGTCCTTCGCCTGCGTGGGACCGTTCGTGGGCACGCTGCTGGCCGCTTCAGTCTCCGGCGGCGGGTCGCGCCCGCTCATCGGGATGGTGACGTTCGCCACCGGTCTGGCGCTGCCCTTCTTCCTGCTGGCCCTGTTCCCCTCGTACCTGAAACGCATGCCGCGCGCGGGCGGGTGGATGTCGCGCATCAAGGTGGTGATGGGCTTCGTGATCCTGGCGGCGAGCCTCAAATACTTCAGTTCACTCGACCAGGTGATGCAGTGGGGCTTCCTCACGCGCGAGCGTTTCCTCGCGGCGTGGGTCGTGCTATTTGCGCTGGCCGGCCTGTACCTGCTCGGGATGCTGCGGATGGAAGGCATCAAGCCGGAGGAACCTGTCGGAATCGGGCGGCTGCTCAGCGGTGCCGCGCTGCTGATCTTCGCCATCCATCTGATTCCGGGGATGAGCGGCGCGCGCCTCGGCGACCTTGACGCGTTCGTCCCGGCGGCGGCGGAAGAGGCGGCCGGCGGCGGCGGTGCGGCGGCGGCGTCGGGCAGCCTCGTGTGGATGAAGAATCAGTACCGCGAGGCGCTCGATCGCGCCCGCCGTGAAGGCAAGCTGGTCTTCGTCAACTTCACCGGCTACGCCTGCACCAACTGCCACTGGATGCGGGCCAACATGTTTACCAAACCCGAGATCGCTTCCGCGTTGCAGGGCTTCGTGCTGGTGGAGCTTTACACCGACGGCACCGATGCCGCCAGCGAACTCAATCAGAAGGTGGAACTCGACAAGTTCAAGACCGTCGCCATCCCCTTCTACGCGATTCTCGATCCGGATGAAAAGGTGATCGCCACCTTCCCGGGCAAGACCAGCGACGCCAAAGAATTCCTGGCGTTCCTGAACACGCCGGCACCCGCGGCAGCAGCCCAGGCGGCAGCCCCGGCGACACCTCCGCCGCCCGCGCCGGCTCCCGCAATTCCCGCCACCGCATCCGCGCCCCCGGCCGGCATCCCCGCGTTCACGCCGCTCTCCGGCGCCGCGCCCGATCTCAAGGGCAAGGTTGTGGTGGTGAATTTCTGGGCTACCTGGTGCGTCCCCTGCGTGCGCGAAATCCCCGGCTTCAACAAACTGCACCAGGACTACGCGCCGAAGGGCGTCGCGGTGCTCGGCATCGGCATGGACGATGAAGGCGCCGAGCGCATCAAGCCGTTCCTCGTAAAGCACCCGATCGCTTACCCGGTGGGCGTCGGCAGTGCCGAGATGACCGACAAGTACAAGTTGGACGCGCTTCCGGTGACCCTGGTCTTCGACCGCACCGGCAAGCAGATCAAGCGTTTCGAAGGCTTCACTCCCGAAGACGAGTTGCTTGCCGCCATCCGCGGCGCCCTCTGACCGCCGCGCCTACTGCTTCTTGTCCTTGGCTTCGCTGCCGAACGTGATGGTCGATTCGCCCGTGTACTTGTGGTAGTTGCGGAAGTCGATCACATTCTTGGAGCAGTACGGCGTCCCGCGCTGGCAACTCAGGTTCTCCGCGTGCACCGGCAGCAGGTACTGCTGTGCGTCGCCGAGCCGCACGTAGGAATACTCGGTCACGGTCTCCACGTGATCGATCGGGAAATTCTCCGGCATCCCCTTGCCTTCCATCTCGATGCGCAGCACGCGCGCGGTCTGCGGATCGATCCATACCGAACCGCTGTACGCCGGCAGGTAGCTCTGCGAGCCCATGTGGACGTCCCAGGTGGAGCGCTCGTGCGTGACTTCGAAATCGTACAGCTTGGCCATGATGGAGCCCACGCGCGAATCGTGCTGGAAGGTGAACTTGGCCCCTACCGCGGGTGAGAACAGGTTGATCAGGATGGTGCCGAATTCGCCGGTGGACCACGCGCCGCCGCTTTCCTCCAGGCTCTTGGCGGTCCGCTTGCCGTTGATCGTGACGTTGCGGTAATCTTCGCGTCCGTTTTCGTACACCACGTCGGTGCTCACCACGTCAAGCGCCTGGAAACTCGCCGGCGTAGTCTGGCTCATGTAGCGGGTGATCGCTTCCGTACACACGTACGACGGCAGTCCCTCTGTGAACGCCAGGGCGGCGTCGGCGGCGCGGCGCAGCAGGGGATCGTCGCGCTGTGTCTGCATGCGGATCCCGCTGGTATCTTCGTCACGGTCGTCACGCATTACCGGGATGCGCGCCGGCGCCGCGGGTGCGGGGGCGGCGGATGCCACCTGCACCGGTTGCGCCTGCTGCGCCGCCGGCGGCGTGTCGGGATAGTCGTTACGCGCGCGCTCGCGGCTGCGGTCGGCCACGCCGCCGCGCTTGAGCACGGGAGGACCGGGATCGTCGGGGTCGGGGCGTGCCGTAGGCGGCGCCGCTTCGGTGGCGTTTTCGGTGCGCAGCGTGGGCTGCGCCTGGGCCGCGGATGCCTGCGGCTGCGCCGCGGGTGGCGCGGACTGCGCTTCGGATCCGGCGCGGTGCAGCACCGGGCGGTCGGGATCGTTGCTGCCCGGAGTCTGGCTCTGCGGAATCGACGCCGAATTGGAATTGGAATCGGCGCCTGAAGGCGTACTCGAACCGGCGCGTTTCAGTACCGGCCGGTCGGGATCGTCCGTGGATTTCGACGCGGTCGGGGTATCCTTCCACGTATCGTACGTCCCGTCGTCCTTCTTCGCGGCGGCGCCGCCCGCGGCCTTCTCCCAGTACACATTGACCGCGGTCATGTAGCCGTCGCTCTGCTCCTGCCCTTCCACCGATACCTGGTCGCCGAGGTTGAACTTCGGCGATTTCACTTCGTCACCGCCGCGGAAGAACTTGGTTTTATCGGTGCGCTTGAAATCCAGCACGCGATTGTCGCCCAACTCCACACTTATGGTCTTCTCGTCGAAGACCTTGAGCACTCCGCGAAAATTGGGCAGTGGCTGATTGGCGCTGCCGCTATCCTTGTTCTTGGATTTCTTGCTGCGCCCGGGAATCGGAATGCCGGGACCCGTGGGATACTGTCCGCCCGGATATCCGCCCGGGTACCCGCCGGGATAGCCGCCCGGATACCCACCGGGATAGCCGCCCGGATATCCTCCGGGGTACCCGCCCGGGTAGCCTCCGGGGTACCCGCCCGGGTAGATCTGCGCGGCTGCCGTAGCCAGCGACAAAAACAGTAGTACAGGGAATTTCACGCTGATCGGTGAGATGCGCGCACCCCCCAAAAAGTTACCCTTTCTTACCTGCGGCATGGGGTCCCTCCCACAGCGCCCCGCCACCGGAGCCGGTGGAGGAGGCCGCTTCCCCCATGTTATGCTGATCCTCGGCTAAATTAAAGAGTGGAGATGCATTGACGCCCCACAGCCTGCTCCTCATCGATGCCGACCCCGCGGTTCAGGATCATCTCACAGCCCTCCTCGGGGGAGCCGGCCGCGACATCCGGCACACCGCGGACGGACGCGACGCGCTCGCCACGCTCCGCCAGGATCCGATCGACGTCGTGCTGGCCGGTCAGGGACGCAACGGCTTCGACGGGCTCAAACTGCTGCGGCAGGTGCGCTCCATCCGCCCCGAAACCAAGATCATCCTCACCGGCGACCCCGACCCGCAGCGCATCATCCGCGCCATCCGCCAGCGCGCGTACAGCTACTTCCACCGCCCGCTGCCCGAAGGGCCGCTGGCCGACATGGTGTCCCACGCGCTCGATGCCACCGAGTGGCAGGACGACGTCCGCGTGATCAGCGCGCGCCCGGAGTGGATCACCTTCGAAGTGCGCTGCAAGATCGAAACCGTCGACCGCACCACCCAATACCTGCGCGAGATGACCGCAGACCTGCCTTTGGGCACCTGCGACGATGTTTCCGCCGCCTTCCGGGAACTGCTCATGAACGGCATCGAGCACGGCGGCAAGAATGATCCGCGCAAACGCGTCCGGGCGTCGCTGATCCGTACCCCGCGCTCGATCATCGTCCACGTACACGATCCGGGCAGCGGCTTCTCGATGGACTTTTTGCCGCACGCCGCCATCTCCAATCCCGATGACTCGCCCATCCGCCACGTGGAGGTGCGGGTCGAAGAAGGAAGGCGTCCCGGCGGATTCGGCATCCTGCTCACCCGCAACCTGGTGGACGAACTCATCTACAACGAACGCGGCAACGCCGTCCTGTTCGTGAAATACCTGTAGTTCCACGCGGCGGCGAGATCGGCCACCGAGTCGATCACAAGGTCCGGGTGGGGCGCGCCTTCCAGGTCGGCGTCGCGGAATTTGCCGGTGCGCACGAGGGCGCCGGCGAGCCCGGCGGCCATCGCGCCGCGGACGTCGGCTTCCACATCGTCACCCACCATGAGCACTTCCTCCGGCGCCAGCGAGAGGCGCGCCGCAGCCGCGTGGAAGAAATTGGCCGCGGGTTTGCCGAACACCATCGCCTTGCGTCCGGCAGCGTGTTCCAGCGCCGCGACGAAGGGTGCGACATCCAGCGAGATGCCGTCCGCGGCGAGCCAGTAGCGCGTCATGCCGAGCGCGATCAGGCGCGCTTCGGGATTGTGGTGCAGCAGGCGGAACGCGCGGTTCAGCGTGCGGAAGTCCCAGTGCGTGCCGAGGTCCCCGATCACCACGTACGCCGCGCCGCGCTCGGCTTCGTCATCGAGCAGATCCAATCCGGCGAACTCCGCGCGCGTCGCGGGACGGACGAACACGGCTACCGCGCCGCCGGCGGCGTGCGCGCGCAGCCATTCGGCGGCGGCCACCGGCGGCGTCAGGATATCCTCCTCCCCGCCCGCGATGCCGAAGCGCGCCAACTTTTCCGCCAGCACCGCGCGCGAGCGCGACGTGGTATTCGTCACGAACAGGCGCGGGATGCCCTGCGCGCGCACCCATGCCATCGCCTCTGCCGCGCCCGCGATGGGCTGCTCGGCGTTATAGAGGACGCCATCCATATCGAAGAGGACGCCGCGGGCACGCGCCAGGGGGGAAGTCTGCATGATCCGATTACGTCCAGTGTTGCACACTGTAGAAAGATGCAAGTGAGCACGAGGGGCCCCCAATATCTGGCGGCGCGCACCGCGGCGGAGCGCGTGCACCCGCGGTTCCGCGAGGTGCGGACCATCGGCGCCGCGCTTCCCGAAATCGACGAGATCGAGCGCCTGATCGACGCCGCGTTCTGGGCCAGCCTGCGGCGCGAGGAGGATCTGTCGCCGCAAATCTCGCTGGCGTTTCTGGCGCCGGAGGACGCGGGCGCGCTCCTGCGCTTCGAGTCCGCGCTCGCGCTGACGCCAGAGGCGCTGAGCCGGTTGGCGCCCGCGGCTGAGCATCCCGGCATCCATCTGGGCGTGTGGCGGGAAAACGGCGAACTGCGGGTGTGGGGCGCCACGCGCTCGATTCCCGCCTTCTGCTTCGTGCTCGAGGTGGTGGCGCCGGGACTGGTGGTGCTCAAGTACCGGCGCAGCGACGCCACCGCGAAGTTCGTCAACGTCGCCGTTCTGGAGGGCGACGCGGTGAAGGTCGTGGATCGCTGCTCGCCCGCCGTGCCCGGCATCGGCAGCGGAATCGCACTGCTGGAACTGGCGGCATCCATGCGCCGCCACAAGCGCGGCGGAGCCCTGCTGGTGGTGCCCGCGGGCAGCGACGCGTGGCGCGAATCCATCCGCCATCCGATCGCGTATTCGGTGGCGCCGAGGTTCGCGCGGCTGGCCGAACTCATCGCCGAGCCGGAAGCTGCTCACCAGGATCGCCGCTGGCAGGAGGCCTTCCGCCAGACTGTGGAGAGCATCGCCGGTCTCACCGCGGTGGACGGCGCCACGATCGTCAACGACCGCTTCGAGGTGCTCGCGTTCGGAGCCAAGATCCGCCGCCGCGACGGCTCGCCGACGCTGGAGAACGTGATCCTCTCGGCGCCGCTCGAAGGCTTCGAAGCGCACGTCCTGCCGACGCTGCAGACCGGAGGCACACGCCACCTCTCGGCGGCGCAGTTCGCCCACGATCAGCGCGACTCGTTGGCGCTGGTAGCCTCGCAGGACGGCCGCTTCACCGTGTTCGCCTGGTCGGAGTTGGACGCGATGGTGCGCGCCCACCGCGTGGAAACTCTGCTGATGTAGCGGCAGGCGAGCCAGACGCGCCCGCCGAATTCGCTTTCGGGCTGGCAGGGCAGCCGTGGAACACCATTGCGGTCCGCCTTACGGCCTTCCGGTCGTGGGCGAAACCGGGGAACATCAAAGTTACCGCCAATTCCCTGATCGAAGATACCGGTAACGGCCGCTCACGCCTGATTCCTGGGACACACATCGTAGCTGAACAATCGGTCTTCACGGAATAAGATGGCTAAATGAATCTTCCGGTATGTGCCCGAGCATTGGTGTCTTTCCGATCTTTTCATATGACGAAAAAGAGGTCTCCCGGATTTGGGTCTTTCTTTTCCTGTTCTTTTTACCTTAGACTGCTAAATAGCGCCGGCGACACAGAGGGATGTTCCGGCGAAAGCGGGATCCATAGGAGGAAATTACTAATGAGCCAACTGTTAGTAGTGCTCTTTAACAACACAGTCAACACTTTGACATTCATCAATACCGAGGACAGCGGCAACAATCAGACGGTGCCGCCGCTGAGCATGTTCCGGACCCAACAGCACTTCAACATTCCGGACATGAGCGATTGCGGTGAGTACTTCCAGGCCCACCACATGGAAGTCCAGAGCGTGGATGGCACGCCGATCTTCAGTTTCTGGGACAACGACGACGCCAATTACGCCCTCTGTTGCTGTTCGGGCAGAAATTGCACGAGCGGTACCAATATGCCTGGCTATTTCGATGGCGGCAATAACGCGACCGTCGGCATTATGATCAGCCAGCCCACGGGAGCTTACGCGATTCAGGCCTACAAAGTTATGAATGACGTGTAAGATCCGGGCTTCTATCTCTTATCTCACAAAACAAAGAAGGCATGTCAAAGGGCAGGCCTGAGGTCTGCCCCACTACCAGGGAACCGGCGCGAGCCAGTCCAGCGCGGGTTCGCCGATGGGCGCACCCGGTGGCGCATCCGCCACCGGCATCACGCGCACCGGGTCCGCCGGACGCTCCAGGAAGCGTTTGATGTCCGCCGCCAGCAGCGCGCGCTGCGCCTGTTCCTCTTCGTTCTGCCCGGCCTCGCCGCGCAGGCGCGCCGCGAGCCTGGACAATTTCAGCGACGCGATGGCGCGGACCTGCGCGTTTTGCGCGCCGGTGGCCAGCCACATCACGCGGTCCACCAGCACGCGCTCCTCGGCGCGCCGCACTTCGGCCTCGTACGGGTTGGCCACCGGCGCATCGAACACGGCTTTGGTGAGGCGATCGATCACTTCCTCCAGGCCGGGAAGCGTGGGATCGACAGCGTGCTGCGCCACCATGCGTGCCGCGCGGTCCAGTTGCAGGGTGAACCCGATGGTCACGTCGGCCGCGATGGCGCCGGGCGTGATCGGGTCGAAGCCGTCGCCCGTGGTGCGCGGGAAGAGTTCGCGATGCCGCCCGAACCCCGGCGGACGCGGCGGAATCGCGTCCAGCACCTGCCTGGGCACCGTGAGTTCGCCGGGCTTCAGGGTTCCGGCCAGTGCCTCCAGCGCCTTGCGCTGGTTCGCCGGCGTTTCCCACTTCACCGGAGTGCGCCCGTCGCCGCGCATGGCGTAGACGAAGTCCTGCCCGCCGATCATGGACGCGCTGGATTCCACCGCGTAGCGATGGTACATGAAGATCGGCACCAGCGGCTCCTCAATGGTCGCCATCGGCGCTCCGTTGCGGATGGTGTGCTCGCCCAGGCGATTGAGCGCGGCGCGCCGCACCTTCATCAGGCGGTTCAATTCGTCGGCCTGGTTCACGCCGTTGGACCACTGCTCCACGCGCGGGTGAATGTCGGTGTCCTGGTTGGTAAAGTAGCGCAGATCCTTGGCCCAGGCTTCATCGAGGATGCGGGTGAGTTCGGCCTTCTCGTCGCCCTTGGGCAGCACGCGGTAGCCGTAGTCGATGGTCACCTTGTCCCACTCGCCGATGCCCACCGGGTATGCGTGCGAAATATCGATGGACCCGTCGGCGCGCAGCACTTCTGCCGGGTGCGGGTAGTCCATCACGCTGATCCAGCCCCTGGTGCTGTCGTAGTAGTTGTGGCCCAGTCCGAGCGTGTGGCCGACTTCGTGCGCGGCCAGTTGCCGGATGCGCGCCAGCGCCGTCTGGTAGAGAATGTCCGGCTTCTCGTTGCCGGTGGTGTAGGGCGAGAGCAGCCCTTCGAAGATCAGGTAATCCTGGCGGTCACGCAGCGAGCCCAGCGTGACCGTGGCTTTGATGATCTCGCCCGTGCGCGGATCGGCGACGGTGCCGCCCATGCTCCATCCGCGCGTGGAACGGTGCACCCAGTTGATCATGTTGTAGCGGATGTCCATGGGGTCGGCGCCTTCGGGCAGAACCGCGACCTGGAACGCGTTGCGGAAGCCCGCGGCTTCGAACGCCTGGTTCCACCAGCTTGCGCCTTCGATCAACGCCTGGCGCACATCGGGCGGCGCGCCCGGATCCACCCAGTAGCGGATCGGGTTGACGGCTTCGCTGACGGCGGCGTTGGGGTCCTTCTTCTCCAGGCGATGCCGGCGGATGAAGTGCTTCACCATCGGCTCGCCGATGGGCGTGCTGTAATCCACGTAGGTCAACCCGCCGTAGCCGGCGCGCGGGTCGTCTTCGCGAGGCTGATATTTATCGTCGGGCAGTTCCACCAGCGAGTAATGCTCGCGCAGGGTGACCGCATCGGGTGTCGGGGTGACGCTGGCCACGGTGCCGGAGAAGAGTCCGCCGCCGAATCCGCCGCGTCCTCCACGTCCGCCGGCGGCGGCGCCCGGGGTGCTGACCACAATCGGCGGCGGTCCCTGGGCGGGGCCGGCGATGAAGCCGCCGCGTCCGCCCGCGGCTTCGTTGACGAACGTGAGGGTCGCTTCGATTTCGGTGTTTTTGGGGAAGTTCTTCGTGCGCGGCAGGTAGAAGGCGGTGCGCGTGCGATCCACGCGATAGGTGGCGCCGAGAGCCGCGCCCGCGCCGTGCCCGTCGCGCAGGAAGAAGTCGGTCGCATCAACCAGCACGCGCCCGTTCGTTTCCGCGCCCACCGTGAATCCCCAGAGGATCGACTTGGCGAAGGAGTCCGCAACCGAGCGCCGCTCCGCCGGATTTTCGCTCGATGAGCGGAAGGCTTCGTTCCCCTGCACCATCAGCACGCGCGGCCCGACCCGTTCGAAGCGGACCACCTTACCCTGCCCTTCCTGTCCGCGGTCGAGCCCGATGTCGTTGGATCCGAGGCCGGCGGCGAGTCCGGTGGCGTAGAGAAAATCGGCATCGAAGCGCGAGATCTCCAGCCACAGAGCCCCGGTACGCTCATCCCAGTACATCGGGAAGTAGCCGTCCAGCTTGCGCATCGCGGCGGTACGCTCCTCGATCGGCAGGATGCGCGCGGGGATCGCGGGTTGAGCGGCCGCGCCCGCTCCGCGTCCCCCTCCCTGCTGGGCGCCGAGCGGTGCCAGAAACACGACGGCTGTCAATGCGATGGTGAGTCGTGACATGTTGGGAAGACCCTCTGAGACATTGTATATGCAGCCGGAGGATGCGCCGGCATCGGGCGTGAGCCTTTTTCCGCAGAACCGCTGCGTAATAGAACGTGAGGACCGGCAGTGCCCGCGGAAGAGAGGCACGCCCTCATGGCCAGCTCGGAGGAGGCCGCGTCGTTCCCCGATCGCACGACGCGGCCGCTGGCCTCCCCTAACGGCCAACACCGCTTCCTAACCTGCGCGCCTCCGCAATCGGAGCCGCGACCGTAAGGGAGCGACCTTCCCCCTCCCGGCCGTGATATGAATAACGAGTGGCTCACGACTCCAATCACGTGTCTTTGAACCGGCGGACCCTACTTGAAACGCTGGCGGGCGGAGCGCTCGCCGGTAGCCTGACCAGGCTTGGCGCCGCGCCGCCGGATCCGCGCTGGAACATCCTCTTCGTCCTGATGGACGACCTTGGATGGCACGACCTCGGGCCTTACGGCAATCGCTTCATCGATACGCCGAACCTGAATCGCTTTGCCGGACAGAGCGTCCGCTTCACCAACGCGTACGCCGCCTGCCCGGTCTGCTCGCCGACGCGCGCCAGCATCATGACCGGCAAGTATCCCGCGCGCCTCCATCTCACCGACTGGATCCCCGGCCGCAAGCAGTTCCCCACGGCGAGAATCCTCACGCCGAAGTTCAACCAGTTCCTGCCGGTGGAGGACAAGACCATCGCGGAAACCATCTCCCCGCGCGGCTACCGCACCGCGGCGATCGGCAAATGGCACCTCGGCGGACCGGGACATCTGCCGACCGACCGGGGCTTCGGCACGAACATCGCCGGCACGGCCGCCGGGCATCCGCCCACGTACTTCGGACCGCTCGAATTGCCCGGCCTCAATCTGGCGCCCGGCGAGTTTCTCACCGAGCGGCTGACCAATGAAGGCATCCGCTTCATGAACGCCGACCGGCGAACGCCGTTCTTCCTCTACCAGGCGCACTTCACCGTGCACATGCCGTTGCAGGCGCGTGACGAGGTCATCGCGAAATATCGCAAGCGCGATACCGGCGACGTCAACCCGATCTACTGCGCGATGGTGGAGAGCGCCGACGATTCCATGGGGCATCTGATGAAGGCGCTCGACGACTCCGGGCAGGCGGACCGCACCATCGTCATCTTCTTCTCCGATAACGGCGGCGTGCGCTACCAGGGAAAGCAGAACCGTCCCGTGACCGACAACAGCCCTCTGCGCGCAGGCAAGGGGCACGTCTTCGAAGGCGGCATCCGCGAGCCCCTGATGATCCGCTGGCCCGGTGTAACGCGCGCGGGAAGCGTAATCGATGAGCCGGTGTCGAGCGTCGACTTCTTCCCGACCATCTGCGAGGCCGCCGGGGCCGCCCCCGGAAAGGTGGACGGCCGCTCGCTCGTGCCCCTGCTGCGCGGGAAGAAGCAGCCCGAGCGGCCGCTGTTCTGGCACTACCCGCACTTCAGCGATCAGGGCGGCAGTCCCGCCGGCGCGGTGCGGCTCGGCGAATGGAAGCTGCTCGAATTCTATGAAGACGGCCGGCTCGAACTGTACCACCTGGTGGACGATCCCGGCGAGCGGCGCAACCTGGTCCGCCGCGAAGCAGCGCGCGCCAAGAAACTGCACGCGCTGCTCGCGGACTGGCGCCGCAGCGTGGATGCCGCCATGCCCACACCGAACCCCCAGTACGATCCCGCGCACTCCAGCGAAGGGCTGACCGGATACCAACCGCCGACCGAGCCCGTGTAGAGCTATCGCACCGCGAGTCCCTGGCTGCCCGCGGGGACACCGCCGGCCGCACCGGCCGCGGTCAGCGAGCCGTCCACCCCCACCCGAAAGCCCTGGACCTGGCCCGCTCCGCCGGCGCGCACGTAGAGATACCGGCTATCCGGTGACAGCGCTGCATCGGTCGGGACGCTTCCCGCGCCGGTCGAAGCCGCGACCGCGTTAAGCAGCGAAAGCACGCCGGCGGGGGAGACGCGATAGCTCGAAATCGTCGCGGTGGCCGCGTTGATGGTGTAGGCGAAACGGCCGTCGTTGGTCACGACCGCCCAGCAGACCGCGCCCTGCCCGTTGGTCACGGAACCGGAGATCGGTTGGAGATCGCCGTTCTCGCTGACCCGGTAGGAAGACAGCGCGCTGGCACCGGCCTCGGACACGATCGCCACGTCGCGGTGCGTGAATTCGAAGCCGAACGGCGTGGCGCCGCTCGAATGATTCGAGATGGGTCCCGTGAGATATCCGCGGTCGCCCACCAGGTACGTGTCGATGGTCTGCGTGCCTTTCTCGGTGACCATCAGGAAGTCGCCGTCCCTGCTGAAGCTGACCTCCGCCGGCTTTGCGGCGGCGCCGCCGGAGAGAACGCGCTCCGAACCGGGCAGCGGCACGAGTTGATTGCCGCGGTGATCGATAGTGAACCCGGCCACGTTCGGCGTGCCGCCCGCGTTCAGCACGTACACCAGGTCCCCGCGCACGGCCACGCTGACCGGCATGGTGCCCCGTGAACTCACTACGTTCAGCAACTCCAGCCCATCCCTGCCGGCGGCGAACGCGGATACGTCGTTGCTGCCGGCGTTCACCGCGAACAGCAGGCGCCCGCCGCGGTCCAGCGCCACCGCTCCCTGCGACCCCAGCGGATCGTTGCCCGTGCCCATGCCACTGCCGCCGGTCGGATAGGTTCCGGCAAAGGTGAGCGCTCCGTTGGCTGCGCGGTGGAAGGCCACTACGGCGTTTCCGGTTGATTGATTACTCAGCGTGTACACATCGCCGATGGCCGGTTGGGCCGGCAGTTGAGTGGCGGCCACCAGGGCCAGCCCCATCCTCAGAAAGAATCCGATCGCTTGCTTCTTCATTACCGTGCGTCTCCTATGAATGAGCCATGTTGGTTCGAAAAGACCCGCGCGGTAACCGCGGCCGCAGGTTGCGGCGGGTCCACTGCGGTAAGCCGCGGGTAGCGGGACAATATTCCCGCAACTGGAGTTTTTCGAGATCCGTTTTGGCTGCGAACGCACGTTCGCGCGGCGGCCTATTTACAGGAAGGCACGGCCACTGTCACGGCCGCCACTGGACTCAGGTTGCCCTTCGCCAGTTCGGCGTTGAGTTTAGGCAGGTCCGTCTTCACCAGGTCGTTCCAACTCTGCGCGGCCGTTGCCAGGTCGGCGCAGTAGTGCTCGTAAGCGGAACTCATCACCGGAGTCGGGGCCGCATCCTGACTGTCCACCACGGTCGCCAGTGATCCCAGGTCGCGGTTGAGCGCCGCGAAGGCGGGAGTTCGCGGTCCGCCGCGTCCGCCGCCTCCGCCGAAGGCACCCTCGGAGCCTTGCAGCCGCATCGCCTTCTGGTCGAATTCCTTCAAAACCTTGAGGGCGTTCTCCGCCGCCGCCGCATGCTTCTCCAGTTCCTTCTCTCCGGCGGCGAGCTTCTGCCGCAGTGAAAGCGCCTTGCGGTAGGACTCGTAGCTCACCGCCACGAGGTCGATGATTTTGGTTTCGAGCCGATGCTCGTCTCTGAGCGCTTCGCTTGAGACATCGACGCGCGGATCCATCGCGACCACCAGCGGCTGCTCGTAGGTCCGCCCGTTCACCGTGACGCGGACGCGATATTCGCCCGGCGTGACCAGCGCGCCCAGGGGCAGCGCGGGCGTGTTTCCGTAGAGCGCGGAGATGGCGTACTCGTGGCGCAGGACGGGCGGCGCTTCGCCGTGCAGGTCCCACACGAAGCGGTTCAGCCCCGCGTTTTTCGTGAGCGGCGCGGGATGCCCCAGCCAGTAGTCGGGGACGTTGGGCGGCGGCTCCGGCGTCTGTTCCCCGGTCCTGGTGGAGAACTGCCGCACGAGTTGTCCCGCGCTGTCGTAGATGGCGAGCACCACATCCTGGTCCGGCGCCGACGCCAGGTAGTAATCCAGAATGGCTCCGTTGGGCGGATTCTCGCCGGCCGGCATTTCGGGCGGCAGCGGCGTGTCCTGATTCAGGTCCAGCCGCACGCGCAGCGCCTTCTGTGGGCGGAAGAGCAACGCGGCCGAGGTGGAAACGTTGCGGTCGATCTGGCGCAGCGGCGTCACGTCGTCCAGGATCCAGAAGGCGCGTCCGTAGGTCGCGGCCACAAGGTCGTCGCCGTGCACCGCCAGGTCGCGCACCGAGGTCGTGGGCATGTTGAGTTGCAGCGAGAGCCAACGGTCGCCCTCGTCGAAGGATACATACGCGGCGTTTTCCGTTCCGGCATAGAGCAGGCCCTTGCGCAGCGGGTCCTCGCGCACGACGCGCGCGAAGCTGCCCTCGGGAATCCCCGTCGAGGTCTCCTGCCACGTCTTTCCGAAGTCGTGCGTGCGGTAGAAGTGAGCGCGGAAATCGTTCTCTTCGTGGCGGTCCACCGCAGCGTACGCGGTGCCCGCGTCGAAGTGCGAGGCTTCCACAATGCTGATCTGCGAGTTCTCCGTAAGACCGGGCGGCGAGACTTCCTGCCACGTCTTGCCGCCGTCGCGCGTGATCTGAATCAGGCCGTTGTTGGTGCCCGCCCAAATTTCACCCGCCGCCACGGGCGATGGCGCGAACGTATTGATGGCCGCGCGGAAGTTGGGACGCATGGTCTCCTGCTGCTCCTGCGCCCGCGGACGCGCCGGCGTCGCGGGCGTTGCACTCGCGCCCTCCGGCGGCGCGGCTGCCGCCGCCGCACCCGGACGCCCGGTCAGGTCCGGACTGACGGCCTTCCAGTGTACGCCGCCGTCGCTGGTCGCCAGCAGCATCTGCGCTCCCAGGTAGAGCGTATGCGGATCCTGCGGGGAAAACGCCAGCGGCGGATTCGTCGCCATGCGGTAGGAGTTGTCCCCGCGCATCACGCTGGGCGAGATGGTCGCCACCTGCCGGTTGGTGCGGTCGATGCGCACCAGTCCGCGGCTCGGTCCGCCCGCGTAGACCAGGTTGTTGTTCAGGGGATCCGGCACGATGTAGCCGAACTCGTAGCCGCCCACCGGATCCCAGTCCATGAACGTGATTTCGCCGTAATCGCCGCGGCTCAGCGTGCCCACCGAGCCGCTGTCCTGCTGCGTGCCGTAGACCCAGTAGGGATAGCGGCTGTCGGTGGAGAGATGGTAGATCTGGCCGGTGGGCTGGTTGTACCACGAACTCCAGGATTTGCCGCCATCCATGCTGATCGTGGCGCCCTGGTCGCTGGCCATGATCATGCGCGCGCTGTCGGTGGGGTCGATCCACAGCGCGTGGTTGTCGTCGCCGCCCGGCGCGCCTTTGTAGGAGGCGAACGTGTGGCCGCCGTCGGTGGAGCGGTAGAGCGAGGTCTGCGCGACGTACACGATGTCGGAATCCTTTGGGTCCAGGAACACGCGGCTGAAGTATCCGCTGCCGGTGACCCGCGAATCCTGCGTGGAGCGCGTCCAGTGCGCGCCGCCATCGTCGGAGCGGTAAAGCCCTCCGGCCGCCGCCGTGCCGCCGCCTCCACCCCCGCCGAAGCCGCCGGCGGCGACGATGGCGAAGACCTTCTCTCCGCTCGCGTCGGTCGCCACCCCGATGCGGCCCAGCCGCCCCGAGGGCAGTCCTCCAGTGAGTTGCGTCCACGTCTCGCCGCCGTCGGCGGTCTTGTAGACGCCCGCGAAGCCGGTGGATTCGATGGCGCCGCGTCCGCCCGGTTTCGTGTAGTGCTCCCACAAGGCGGCGTAGCCGATCTTCGGATTCGCCGCGGCGAAGACCAGGTCCACCGCGCCCGTGACGTCGTCCTTGTACAGAACCTTGCGCCAGGTCCTGCCGCCGTCGGTGGTCTTGAAGACGCCGCGCTGCTCGCTCTTCGAGTAGGTCCTGCCCAGCGCCGCCACCAGCACGATGTCGGGATTGCGCGGGTCCACCCACAGGTTGCCGATGTGTTCGGTCTCATCCAGCCCGGCGTGCTGCCAAGTCTTCCCGGCGTCCGCCGAACGGTACACGCCGTCGCCCATGTTCACCGAGCCGCCGACCATGCTCACGTCTCCGGTGCCCACGTACACCACGTCGGGCTTCGCCGGCGCGACCGCGACCGCGCCCACCGAAGAGACGTTCACGCTGTCGAACACGGGAGCCCAGACTACGCCGCCATCCACCGTCTTCCACAGCCCTCCGCCCGGAGTGCCCATGTAGTACACGGCGGCATTACCCGCGATGCCGGCCACCGCGGTGACCCGGCCGGCGCGGAAGGGACCGATCTGGCGCCAGCGCATGGCGCGGTACAGGCTGGAATCGAAGGTTTGCGCACCGCAAGGGAACGCGGCGGCGCACACTGCGGCGAGTAATGCGCGGGAAAGCGGGCGAGACCACATAATGAGGCGATTGTCCTACGAACGCGGGGGACGGCACAACGCCGCGCTGATCCGCCCCAGTTACGCGCCGGGCCAATACAACAGCGGCGGTGCCCTGCCCCACTCCGATGGACCCGTGGCGGGCCGGCGCGCCGCAGTTGGACTTTCTCGCGCCCGACATCTACTTCGAGTTCAAGAGATGGACCGCCCGCTACGACCGCCCCGGCAATCCACTGTTCGTCCCCGAGGCGAGAATCAGCCGAAGTCGCGCGTGGATGCCTGAACGTGACGCCTTCGGGCGGGCGCCGTCTCGCGGTCGGGGCACCGGCACCCTTGCTTTCTCATGCCCAGGGTGTCTATCCTAACGTAGATAAGGCGAAAATTCTCAGAGGAACCAGGAGACCCAACTTGAAGCTCATCGTCACCGCCATTGTCCTGGCGTCGCTGGCAGTCGCGCCCGCCTCTGCCGCCACCATCTACGCTTCTCCGTCTTCATTCACACTGGCCACCACCAACCCGACCAATATCAATTTCAACGGAATCCTCTCCCCTGGAGCGCTGTTCGCCGCCTACGGCAGCCTGACCGTCTCGGGCATCACCTTCACCACACCCGATGCCGGTGTGAACATCGACCTCACCAAGGCGGATTTTTATCCGGCCCACGTCTATCCGGGCGACTTCATCGTCAACTCCGTGAACGCGAACGCGAACAACCAGGTCAACATCGCCTTCCTGACTCCGGTCGAAGCTTTCGGCATATACTACGGCGCTGTCAACGGCGGAGGAATCGGCACCTTCACCCTCTCCGACGGCACCGTCTACCAGGACACCAGCCTTCCCGGGCTGGGTGTGCTTGGCTTCGCCGGCTTCGTCTCCAGCAGCCCGATCACGTCGCTCTCCTACGTGGTCACCAATGACTCCTGGATCGCCGAGAGCCTGGTGCTGGCCACGCCCGCCAACATCGTCAGCACCCCGGAGCCCGGCAGCGGTTCGCTCATTCTCGCCGCCGCGGCTACTCTGCTCTGCGCCGCCGCGGTCATCCGGCGAAAGCGTCGCGCCCGTTCCTGACCGGCGTTGAGCTTCAGCCCATCTGCTTCCAGGCGGCGATTTCGTAGCGCGGTCCGCGAGCACCCGGCGAACGCATCGCCGCGCCCGTAGCCGTCTTCGCGTCCCACGCCAGTTTCAACTCACCCAGGACCGGACTGCCGCTCCCATCGTCCTCATAGAGGA
>JAFDVU010000063.1 GCA_018268835.1 Acidobacteriota bacterium
GATGAAGCCATCGTGCGGCAGGGGGAGGTCGGCCTCGGCCTGTACGCCATCCTCAAGGGACGCGTCAAAGTGGAGCGCGAACACGCGGGATCCACGGTCCGGCTGGCTGAGTTGGGTCCGCCGCAGTTTTTCGCGGAGATCTCGATGGTGGACAGCCAGCCGCGCTCCGCCACCGTGACCACTCTGGAAGAAACCGACTGCATGCTCCTGACGCGCGACAGCTTCCTCAAACTGGTGCGCACTTATCCGGACCTGGCGCTGAGGCTGGCCCGCGTCCTGGCCGAAAGATTGCGCGCCGCCGACGAAAAACTGGCTGCCGCCGAGTCCGCGCCCGCGGCGCCGGAGCCTGCCGCCGCCCCGGCCGTGCAGGAAGCCGCCAGGCAGGAGCCCGCGGTGCAATCGGAGCAACCGGATTCCGCCGCGTTCTTCAGCAAGAAGAAGGTGCAGGCTTCCATGCTCGACACCTTCAGCCGCCTGTACTCGATGAAGGCCATGGTCCGGTTCTCGGTCGCGGTTCTGGGGTGTCCGGTGGAAGGGTGCGGGCCGGATGTCCTCGGGCAGGTGCGGGTAGGCGAAGCCAAAGCGCTTCTCCTGCCGGCCACCCAAGCCGCCGCCATGGACATCGTGGCCAGTGAGCCCGGCAGTTTTACGCTGCACGTGTTCCGTCCGGACCAGGCGGATCCGCTGGATTTCGGCCCCGTCGATATTCAGCCCGGCGACGGCTTTCAACTCCGCGTGGATCGCGATTCTGCTTCTTTGTGGAATTCCGGCCGGAGAATCCTGCCCGCGGGCGGACTCTCATGAGTGGCATCACCCGAAGCGTCCGTGCCAACCGGGAGTTTCCGTGCGACCAGGAACTGGTGTACGACATCCTTACCGACTATGACCGGTACAAGGAGTGGGCGCCGTATGTCCGCGAATCCGCGCTGCTGGCGGAGGCGGGGGAACTGGCGATCGCCAGCCTGGATCTGGCGCAGTCGCGCGAGGAGCACATCTCGCTCGAATGCATCCACACCACGAACCGTTCGGTGCTCCACCGCGTGATCGAAGGCGATGTTTCCTTCAAAGGTCTGGAGTGGACGCTGGAGCCGGTGGGTCCGCAGCGCTGCCGCGTATCCGTGACGATCGACGGGCCCAGCCTGATGCCGTTAGGCGCGGGACGCCAATTCGCGGATGCCGAAGGGCTGTTGGATGCGGTGCTGGCCTATGCCGGAGCGTACCTGCCGGAACTCGAAGTGGAAGGAGATCGCGGGGAGGTTGTATTGGAGATCTTTGAAGAAGAAACAGGCCTGACCTGCTGGTATAACGGACGGCAATACCAGATGGTCCCGGTGAGCCGGCCGCGATCATGATCAAATCCGTACTCAACGTCAACGCCGCCCGCGACGTGGTCTTCCGGATTCTGGCCGACTACGGCGCGTATGCTTCCTGGGTGCCGGGTTGCGCGCGCAGCACGGTGCTCTCCACCACGGGAACGCGCGCCGAGACGGAACTGGTGCTGGAGGGGATGAAGACCATCACCGTGGTCCTGGCATTTGACGCCACGGAGAACCAGGGCGTCCGCTTCGAACTGGTGAAGAGCGCGGATCTGAAGAATTACCGCGGCGAGTACCGCTTGATGGACGCGGCCAGCGGCGGCGGCACGGTGGTCATCGCCGAGATCGAAATGGATGCCGGCGCCATGGTGCCGCGATTCATGGTGGACCGGATCGTCAAGAAGGCGCTGGAAGACATGGGCAAAGCCCTGCATGCCCGCGTCAAGAGCGCGCCACCGCAGGTGGAGGCCGCGGCGGCCGCGGGTCACGGCGGCCACAAACGCAAGAGGCGCCGCGTGCTGCAGATTGCCCACACGCCAACGGGCCCCCGGATCTGGTACGTCGGCCGCCTTTACGAGCCGCGAAAGTAGCCCAGCCAGCCCGTCAAGCCAATATGAGCTCGAATCACTCATCCGGTGCCGCGACCCCCGCCCCGCCCGAGATCCGCCACACCGGGCTACTGATCAACAATCGCTGGACGCCTTCCGCGGCGGGCGGCACGTTCGCGGTGTTCGACCCGGCGACCGAACAGGAGATCGCGCAGGTCGCGGAGGCCGGCGAGCCGGACATCGATCAGGCCGTCGCGGCGGCCCGCGCCGCGTTCGAACTCGGCCAGTGGAGCCGCCTGCCGGCCGCCAGGCGGGGCCGTCTGCTCGAACGCCTGGCGGACCTGATTGAAGAACACGCCGGGGAACTGGCGGCGCTCGAAGCCTGGAACGGCGGCAAGCCGATCGCGACGGTCCGGCAGGTCGATTTACCGCTGACGGTCGCCTGCTATCGTTACTTCGCCGGGTGGGCGGATAAGATCGAAGGCAGCACGATTCCGATCCCGGGGAGTTACTTCACTTACACGCAGCCTGAGCCGGTGGGCGTGATCGGCCAGATCGTGCCGTGGAATTTTCCCCTGATGATGCAGGCGTGGAAGCTCGCGCCGGCGCTGGCCGCCGGAAACACGGTGGTCTTCAAGCCCGCGGAACAAACGCCGTTGAGCGCGTTGTACGTGGGACAGTTGATCGTGGAAGCGGGCTTTCCGCGAGGAGTCGTGAATATCGTGCCCGGCTTCGGCAAAACGGCAGGCGCCGCGATCGCCCGGCACCCGGGCATTGACAAGGTTGTGTTCACCGGCTCCACGGACACCGGGCGGAGCGTGATGCGCGCGGCGGCGGATTCCAACCTCAAGGCGGTGACCCTGGAACTCGGCGGCAAGTCTCCCAACATTGTTTTCGCCGACGCACCCATCGAGGAAGCCATCCGGGGCGCTCACGGAGCGCTCTTCTTCAACCAGGGCCAATGCTGCACGGCCGGGTCGCGGCTGTTCGTCGAAGAGAGCATCTACGACGAGTTTGTGGGGCGCAGCGTGGAACTGGCCCGGCAGCGGGTGATCGGCAGCCCGCTGGATCCCGCTTCGCAGCACGGTCCGCAGATCGACCGCCGGCAGTTCGACAAGGTGATGCGCTATATCGAGGCGGGATCGGCCGACGGCGCCCGCCTGGTGTGCGGCGGGAACCGCGTGGGCGAGCGCGGCTACTTCATCGAGCCCACCGTGTTCGCGCAGGTGAGCGACGAGATGCGGATCGCCACGGACGAGATCTTCGGGCCGGTGATGTCGATTCTTCCCTTCCGCGGCATGGCGGAAGTGATCGAGCGGGCGAATGCCAGTTCATACGGGTTGGCCGCGGCGGTCTGGACGCGCGACATGGGCAAGGCCCACCGCATGGCGAAGGCAATTCGCGCGGGAGTCGTGTGGGTGAACTGCTACAACGTATTCGACGCGGCCACAAGTTTCGGCGGATTCAAGCAATCGGGAATCGGCCGCGAACTCGGGCAGTACGGCTTGCGGGAATACTCCGCGTGGAAGACCGTGATCATGAAGGTCTGAGACTTTCCCTGAGCCGGTGGCGATCCTACCGCTGCGCCACTTCGGCCACGTTTCGGGGAAACGATTTCAGCGTCTCTCCGAATTCGCGTTCATAGAGGCGCGCGAATTCGGCTTCGCCGGCGACGGCGGGACCGCGGGCAAGATACATAGGCAGGAACCGGCCCTCCTTGATCTTCACGTCGCCGCGGAACTCGGTCTCGATCAGGCCGTGCAGCAGACTTTGGGTCCGCTCGGACATGTTCACGTTGCCGGGTACGCCGCTCGATTCCATGCGCGCGGCGAAGTTGACCGTGTTGCCCCAGATGTCGAAGGCGAACTTGCGGATACCGACCACGCCGGCCACCACCGGGCCGCTGTGCAGGCCCACGCGAATGCCCCACTTGGTGCCCGCGGGATTAGCCGCGAGGTTGCGGACGACCTGGGTCATCTCCATGGCGGCAAGCACGGCATCCACGGCGTGGGACTTGCGCAGTACGGGAAGGCCACTGACGAACATGTAGGAATCGCCGATAGTCTTCAGCTTTTCGAGGCCGTAGCGAGCGATGATCTCATCGAAAGCCGTGAAGTACTCGTTGAGCGAATCCACGAGTTTGCCGGGAGGCAGCTTTTCGCTGGAGAGCGTGAAGCCGACGAAGTCGGTAAAGCAGACCGTGACATCGTCGAAACCGACGGGTTGCACCGAGCCGGTGGCTTTCAACTCATCGGCCACCTTTACCGGCAGGATGTTCAGCAGCAACTCGCGGCTTTTCTTTTCCTGCAGTTGGATTTCGTCGCGCTGTTCGCGAATCTCTACCGTGCGCTCCTCGACGATCACTTCCAGTTTCCGCTTCTCTTCTTCCAGTTGCCGGGTGCGCAGCCGGACGATGCCCCAGACTCCGAATCCCCCGAACACGAAGTAGATTACGTACGCCCACACGGTGCGGTACCACGGAGGAAGAACGCTGAAGGTGAAGGAGGCCTGTTCGCTCATGGCGCCATGCGGACTGCGGGCCCTCACGTGGAACCGGTAGGATCCTTCGGAAAGGCTGTTGTAGTCGTGGTGCGGTTCGCTGCTCCACGGCCGCCAGGCGCGGTCGCTGCCTTCCAGCCGGACCTGATACTGGACGGCGGCGGGATCTTCGAAAAACGGGGCGGCGAACTCGAAACGCAGATCGTTAGATTTAAACGGGAGGCGGATGGTTCCTACCGGGCCGTCTCCGTCATACAAAGGCTGTTTTTCGCCGGTGACCTGAACGCGGCGCGTGAGTACAGTGAAGTTGCGGTCCGAGTCGCCCGCCAGCGTCGGGTCCCATCGATACAGAACAAACTCGTCGCCGGAAGCCCAGGCAGTTCCGTCTTCGTCCAGATGCATCCCGTAGATCTCGCCGATGTGAGATTGCAGGAGCGGCGACGCGATTGCCTTGAAGCTCCCGTTTGGCTGACGGACCAGCAATTCGTGGTAGCCCTTCCCGGTCACCCACACATTCCCGGAACCGTCCTCGAACACGTTGTAGACATCGCGGCTGCCGTTGGAATTCTGGTCGCCGAGGGTTCCGTCCGGTATGAAGTTCCTGGAACTTTCGGAGTAGCGTTTGAGTCCCTTTTCCGTGGCGAAGGTAATGTGTCCCTGAAGGCGGCGAGCATTCTTCCAGCCGGCGGGAACACCCTGCTTCGCGGTGAACCGTTCGGCGACGGGCGGTGTTTGCCTGAAATCAATCCGCCAGATCGAATCCTGGCTGGTGGCCCAGACTCGGCCATCCTCGTCTTCGACCACGCTCCGAAACTCCTGTCCCGCCGAGGTGATGGCCGACGCCTTTTCCCACGAACTCCCCTTCTTTCGCAACGCAAAGACGCCGGCTTTGCCGGCCGCGTAGACCATAGCGAGGTCTTTTCGCGACGCGCTCATGTCCAGAACGGCTTGCTGCAGAGAATCCGGAAGGATGCGCCGGGCGTTGCCGCCGGAGATTAGCCACACACCCGCATCGCTACCGGCCAAAAGATCGTCCGCGTGGGGTAGAAGGCTATACACAATCAGGTCCAGCCCGGCGACCTTTTCAAATCGTGGGCGAACGCCAGGCTTCGGGGCCAATCGAAAAAGCCCCAATGTTGTGCCCACGAAAAGATCCGGACCGCGGCGCTCTACTACTTCGACGTCGCCCAGCAATCCGTCGGCTTTGTTGAAACGGGTCAGAGCGGGAGCGAAACGGGCTATCCCGTTGCTCCCCGCGAGCCAGACTGCTCCGCTTTGGTCTTGAAATATCGCCGGTATATAGTTGTCGAAGAGTCCGTCCGAGTCCTTGGTGAGAATCCTGTCGCCTCGGCCTTGCGCGGTCATCAACACTACCCCGCCTGTCCGGGTCCCGACGGCGAGCACGCCGCCGTTGAGAATCTGCGCCGTGAAGATCGGGTTTTTCGAGAAGTAGGAATCGAATGGCGTAGGAAAGGGATCGATCCCCGAGGGCGTCAGGCGGTAGGACTGACGGAGTGTGGCAACCAGGGGCCCGAGGGTGGTATCGACACCCGCCTCGACGGCGAGATTACCAAACTGCTGTCCGCCCGGAACCGGCACCCATTCGTCCCCCTCCAGTCTCTCCAGACCCTTTTCCGGGGTTTTCACATAGAGTCCGCCGGCGAGAGTAAAGGCCCGGCCGAAGCGCGTCTGAGGACTCCACACTTTGATGGAGCCGTCCGGGTTGAGGCGGAATATCCGCGAATAGGTGCTGAAATAGAGTCCCGCGGGGGTAGGGAGAACCCTCCAGACATCGGCGAACTGCCGGAATTGGGAGGGAATGCGGGGGAGCAGTGAGACATACTGCAAGGAGCCGGTAGCGTCCGCCCGAAGCAAGCCGAACTCGCCCACTCCTCCTACGTAGACGGTTCCCCGACGGTCCACCGCAAGCGACCTGGCAAATGACTTGTTGCTCAAGCGGATTGTCCGCCAGGAGACGCCGTCAAATTCCAGCACGCCATCGGTATTGCCGAAATACATGACGCCCGTCCTGCCCTGGGCGATCGCCCAGTTTTGAGGAGAGGCGTTGTAGTCCTTGGCGGAATAAGTCTGGAAGATCCAGGATCCAGCCTCGTCGCTCACCCGGGCAATCGCGTCAGGCCGTGCGGCGAGCGCCAGCAGAGCGAAAGTGACGCGTCGGCGGGCCAGGCGCATTAGCCTAGTCTAGCCGAGGCACGGCGCCGGCGAAGCGCCGCGAGGCCCACCAGACCCCCTAAGCCGAAGACAACCGTGCCCGGCTCAGGCGTTGGGTCAAACACCGTCTGAGTGCCGAGCAACGCATCGAAACCCGCACCGCCATTGGCGTCCCCGGTAAGCAGGATCTGCGTCAGGGCGTCGCCGTAAGGCGAGGGAGGTTCGAATGGCACGTATGCCGTAAGAGGACTCGGGTTGTGAACCGTAAGGCTGACGGGGTTAAAGTAACCCTGTGTCCGGTCATAACATTGCGGCGCGGCAACTGCTCCGTCCTGGCGAAGGATGGCCTGATTGCAGAAATACTGAGTTGCCGTCGCGTTTCCGAACGGCGGGTCCATTTCCATGCTCGCGCCAGTGGCGACCGGCCCCACATCCACGAAATAATTCCAGCCGATATCGTAGATGGCATATTCGTTCGCGCCGACCTGCAACGGGCCACCACCTGTCTGAGTGAAGCTAAACCCTCCATCGATCGGTGTCAGCGTGATGCCGGTGGCGTCATCCAGATTGGCCGCGTTGCCCGCGTTCGCGAAGGTGAAGTTTGTGAAGACCAGAATCCCCACCGTACAGCCACCGCCGCTGAGAGCCTGATAGGAGGCCACAGAGCCCGCCACGCAAGGATCAAGCACAGATCCTGCGTGGAGTTGGCAGCAAAGTCCGAAAGTCAACAGAGAACCGGCCAGGAACGTTTTCAATCGCTGCATTGTCTATCTCCTCCGAGCGTCGTAGACGCACCCGGACGCCAAAGCGCGGGCTCCGGCGCCAAAGTGTCACTAATCTGGCTTCCCGGTAGTGTACGGTGCTTGTAGTATGTTTTCCAGCACCAGTTGCATGGAAAAGTACTGCAAGGTACGCATGGAACGGAATTCCTACTCCGGTTGGGCTTGGCGTGGCTGCAGGGAATCACCTGAGCCACCCCGGCGCTGGCGGATTTCCGAAAACTTGGGGGACACCTATGGCGAGTTTGCCGCTTTCCGTGATTACTCGGCGGCCAGCAGTGTCTTAATGGTCTGCTCGAACTGCTTGCGATTGGCTGCGCCGGAGTGGATGGCGGCGACTTTCTGCTGGCGGTCCACAAAGAAGGCGACCGGGAGCGAGTCGACATCGCCATAGAGATAAGTCGCCCGCGCGGTGCCTTTGAGGATGGGGTAGGTGACGCCCATCTTCCTGACAAACGCTTTGATGGGGCCCCACTCCTCGTCCATCGAGATGCCAAGCACCACCAGACCTTCGGAGCGGTATCGCTCGGAGAGTTCGATCAGCCAGGGCGTTTCGGCACGGCAGGGTCCGCACCAGGTGGCCCAGAAAGCGATCAGCACGACCTTGCCGGCGGAGTCGGACAAGCGGACGGTGTTGCCCTCGATATCTTTCAACTCGAACTCGGGCGCCTTTTTGCGCTGCGCGGCCTCCTTGACGTTGATGCCGGCGGTGGCGATACCGCCCATACCCAGAACTCCAGCGATCAGACAAGTTATCCAGAATCGCAAGTCAGAACCTCCTTGAGAATCCCAAGGTCACGGCGAAATCGGCGAAGGCTGCGTCACCGTGAGTGCCGTTGGCGATGTCGGAGACGCTGCGACGGCGGTTGCGTTCGATGGCCCACGGCACGTTGCAGGAGAAAACGTAGCCCCAGCGTTCATAGAGAAATCCGGGGTCGGCGGAGATGGCGTACCCGGGGCGCCGGAAGCCATTACTCTTGCCGAGAAGGTCGCGCACCGGCACGCCTTCCCACCGGCCGCCCATGGTCACGACCAACCCGGCGACCTTGGGGACGGCGTGGGCCACACCGCCACGAACCAGGTACTGATCAGAGATCGAGAACACCGTCTCTCCGGGGCGCGTGCGGAACGTGTTCACGTTATTGGTGTCCATCGGGTTGAACAGGTAGGACGCGGTAAAGTACACCATAGCCCGCCACCAGACGGTGCGATACATCTGGGTTTCGAGGGAGAAACCCCATCCACCGTCGCCGGCCTGAATGGACTGATCGGCGGTTGCCATCAGGGGGTTGCCGCCGTTGCCCACGGCGAGTCCGGTGGAGTCCGATTTGCCGGTGGGCATTTTCAGGCTCGCGCCGATGGAGATGTTCCCGCCGTTTTCGGTGGGCGGGCGGAACAGCAGAAAGCGGCCACCGAAAGTCATGTCGCCGATGCCTCTCACGCGGAACTCGCCTTTCGGCGCGTACAACTGATTGCGGTAGGCAAACAGCAGGGGCACGCTGGCGCTCAGAAAAAGCCGCCTGGTCATCTGCCGTTCGATCCCGAAGTCGAACAGGTGATAGACGTTTTGAATCTGGTTGTGCGCGATCTCGCGTTGTGTCTGCTCCACAGTCCCGATGAAGTGTCGGGACGATGGTTGAAAACGATATCCGATCGTGATCGCCCATGGCTGCGGGCCCTTGACTTCCCTGGCCGTAATGCGGTCTTCGTCAAGGACCCGCGGCCCTTTGTCCTGCTCCTCGTCCTCGATATCGCGGCGTTTCGCCGGCCGCGGCTGTTCACATAGCACGCCAAGCACGGGCGCGCTGCCTCTGGCAGCCACTCAACCCTGGCCGGACGCGGGCTCAGCAAACGAGAACAGCAACAATACAGGTGTGGCAGCGAGCCAGGACCTACGATTGATCAAATACAGCATCCTCCGAGTTTTGAAAAGTGTACGGTCCTGGTCTCGCGGAATCAATAATCGATTCACACTAGAGAGCCGTTAGAGAGACTTAGAGGGACGGTATTGGTAGCCAAGCCGCGGGTTCTTCGGTACACTATTCCACTGCAAGTCAGTTTCCTGCAAACACCTGGGTCAAGGAAAACCAATGAAGCAGCTTAGGGGAATGCTGTTCTGTCTGTGGATTGGAACCGGCACGGGGTGGGGTTCAGCCTTTTCTATCCATGAGATAGGAACTCGATCGGCAGGCATGGGGGGCGCGTTCGTCGCGGTGGCGAGCGACGGCTCGGCCCTCTTTTACAATCCGGCCGGTATTGCCTTCCAGCCGGGTTTTCGGATGCAGATGGACACGTTGTTTGTCCACGGTGACTTCAGGTTCACCCCCTCACAGGCTCCGAACGGTACTATCGTGCCGCCGGGAGGGTACCAGGGCTTCATCAGCCCGCAACTCCTGATGGTGCCCAACCTGTGGATGACCGCGCGGGTGAGTTCGAGGTGGACCGTGGGATTCGGATCGTTCGCGCCATTCGGACTGGGCGGGAACTGGACGAACTTCCAGGACGGCGATCCGGCGGATACAAAATTCGTGGCGCGGTTCCATACCACCCGGCCGAAGATGGAATCCATCTGGATGCAGCCCACGATCGCGTATCGGGTCACCGACAACCTCTCAGTCGCGGTGGGCGGGGCGCTGGTGCACACGCACGTGCTGCTCGAGCAGAGCATACTGAATCCGCTGGAAGAGGGGGTGGTGTTCGGCAAGCAACTGGCGCCGATGATTTTCCCCGGAGCCAACCCGACGATGGCGGGAAGTATCATCGCGCGTCTTCTGCCCGAGGGACGCTCGCGCTTCGCCGCGACCTCCAACAACATCGGCGGAAACCTCGGGATCCTCTACTGGCACCCGCGCTGGAAGACGCGATTCGGCTTCAACTACCGGACGGCGGTGACGCAGCATTTTCAAGGCAAGGCCTCGTTTGCATTCACCACGAACTATGCGCTCAAGCCCCTGGCCGGTCCGGATACTTTCGCGAAACTATTTCCCGAGCAGGATGCCAGGGCCACCTTTCCCACACCGGGGACCTACGCGGTGGGGGTCGCGACCGAGGCTTTCGGCAAGAACCTGTTCGCCCTGGACCTGCAGGTACAGGATTACAGCCGGCTGCGCTACGTCGTGCTCAACTTCACCCAGACGGTGAACACGGCGACGCCGGCGGAGGCGCGGATCGAATACGATTTTCACAACGCCTACGCAGTGAGGCTGGGATGGGAGCGGCCACTGCGGTTCGCGACGGTGCGGGCGGGTTGGGCTCTCGACGGAACCCCGGTGCCCGAGAAAGCGGTGAGCCCGCTGTGGCCGGACAGTACGCGCCTCAACTTCGATGTGGGCGCGTCCAAAATGATCGGACGCAAGGAGGTTTCCTTGTTCTATCAGTTCACGAAGTTCCTGCCCAGGACAACGAACGTCGCGGCCAACGCCAACCTGTTTACGAACGGCGACTGGAGGAGCACGGCGCAGTTGTTCGGCGTCGCGGTCCGGTTCCGGAAAGGGGCCGAAGGCCTGGAGTTCAAGCGATGACGAGGCCGGCGGGATTCTTCGTGGCGATGGCGCTCGTGTCCCTTCCGGCGGGCGCCGCGGTGGTGCCGGAGCGGTTGGATCCGACCCTGACGGTGGTAGTGGGAGGCGGACTCTCCGCCGGTTTCGCGGATTTCCACCTGACGGGGACGGGGCAGAATCGGGCGTGGCCGGTGCTGGCGGCGCAGCAGATGGGCACCTACATGGCGGTGCCCACCATGCGGGAGTCGCCATACACGGGAGTGGTGAATTCGTATCAGCCGCTGCCGGGACTGCTGCGGCAGGTGCCGCAGAGCGGCGAGCGCGCGCTGCCGTTTCCGTTTTTTGCGCTCAACCTTTCTGTGCCGTTCTTCCGGGTGGGCGATTCGCTGCGTCTGCGGGCGCAGCCGAAGATCGACGGCCTCAACCTAATCCCCGCGATCGAAGGCGATATCCGGCAGACACTGGCCAACGCGATTGTGGGCGGGCCTCTGCTGGTGTTTCAGCCGCCGGTGTTGTTGACGCAGGCGGAATATGCGCAGTCGCTGAACCCGACCCTGATGTTTATCCAACTCGGCTTTGAAGATGTTCTCGACGCCGCGGTGGGCGGGGACGCTTCCAAGATCACTTCGACGTCTTCGTTCGCGAGCGACTACGGGCAACTTCTGGGCCGCATGCTCCAGACCGACGCCACGGTGATCGTCATGACGGTGCCCGATCCCACCGAGACCGCGTATTTTGCGACCGTCGGCGAAGTGGCACAACAGTACGGGATGGCGCCGGCGGACTTGAGCGCGCGATTCGGACTGGGAGCGGGCGACCTGGTCACGCTGGGCGGCATGGTGGAGATTGCGGACGCGCTGCGCGGGCGCGGGAGCGGAGCCAGCGGGCTTTCGCGCGGGTCGGTGCTGCCGGCGGCGGTGGCGTCGAGCGTGCGCAGCGCCGTCACGGGCTACAACAGCGCCATTCGCGCGGCGGTGCAGGACACGCGGGCGAAGGTCTTCGACCTCGGCGACTACCTGCACCAGGTCAAGGTCGCGGGCGTGAGTTCCGGAGGTGTTTCGGTGACGGGGGCGTACGGCGGCGGCTTCTACTCCGAAGACGGTCTCTATCCGGGCGCCGCGGGCCAGGCTCTGATCGCCAACGCGGTCCTGCAATTCCTGAACAGTCAGTACGGATCCAGCTTCCAGCCTGTGGCGGTGGGAGGTCTACAGTGAAGACGCGATTCTTCGCGATGCTGGCCGGTTGTTTGTGGGCGGCGATGACGAGTCCGGCGGGCATCAAGTTGCCAACCTCGGGAGTGCTGGCGGGGCCGCTTGCGGACGACGGCCGGAGTTCGATGGGGGACGCCATCACCAACTACCCGTTCGGAAGCGGGCGCGGAGACGTGTTTCTGCACGGCTGGGTACTGATCGAGTTCGACCCGCCCGTGGGATCGACGGCGCACTTCCGCATGAAGTGGCATGCGATCGGCGACGTGCCGTTCTATTCCTTTCCCAGCGGCCACTACCTGCACGTGACCGGCGAGCAGAATCTGCACAGCACCTGGCAGGTCAGCCAGGCGGATTTGAATCTGGACACCGGCGAGGTCACCAACCTGGACGTACACTCGATCTACCAGAATGTGCTGATCAACAAGTCGACGAAGTACGACCGGCTGCCCTCGATCAGCGGCGCCAGTTCCTTCACCGCGCTTTTCGGCGATTTCCCGGGCCTCACGTTTCCGTTTCCGCTGCCGTTCACGGACCGGCCGGACGTATACAACAACGCGCGTTTCGTGGTGGACGCCAACCAGAGGATCACGGGATTCGAGTTTCACGGGAAGACGTTTATTCCGATCACCGTGCTGCCCTCGCTGGGCATCATGCCGCCCTACGCGTTCGGGCCCAAGGGCATCACGATCGTGCCTGGAGTGGAGGGGTGTCTGCCGGGGACCACGCCTCCCGACCAGTGTCTGAGCGAATCCCGTCTGCCGGACGGCATCGACTCTCCCCTGAACGCCTACCTCTCGCCCCACCTGGAACTGGTAACCACGGAACTGCGGGAGATCGGCGGGCGGCGTCCGTTTCCGCGAGCGCTTCCCGGGGGCGTGACCATGGGCGGAGCGGCGGCCGCGCTGAGCGGGCGATTGTACGTGACCGGAGGCAGTGATGGGGAGCGGCCGGTGAGCCGCGCCGCGGCGTACGATCCGGCGCGCAACGAGTGGACCAGCCTGCCGGATATGCCGCGGACACTATGGCAGCACTGTTCGGCGGCGGCAGGCGGGAAGGTGTACGTCGCCGGAGGACGGGAGGGCCGGGATTCGGGTCCGACGGCCGGTGTGTGGGCTTTCGACCCGGCTTCGGGCGGGTGGTCGAGCGCAGCGCCGTTGCCGGCGGCGTCGGCGGGACCGGCGTGCGCCGCGCTGGACACTCGCATCTACGTGTTCGGCGGGGCCACGGCGAACTCGCCGGTCTCCGACGGAGCGTGGGTGCTGGATACGGGATCGGGCCAGTGGTCGGCGTTGCCGCGGCTGCCGGTCGCGCTTTCGGGCAGCGCGGTGGCGGTGCTGGGGCGCGAGATCTGGGTGATCAACGGCGCCGTGGACGGAACCACCGCCACCAACCGGGTGCTGATCTTCTCGCCCGATTCGGGCACGTGGCGGGACGGGCCGGCGACTCTTCGGGCCGTGTACGGCGCCTCGGCGGCGGCACTGGAGGGACGGATCTACCTGGCGGGCGGACGCACCGCGCCGGGCGGCTCGCTGGACGTCGGAACCGTGCTCTATCACAGCCAGACCATGCAATTGCTGGCGCCGGATCGGAATTGGTACGCCGGCCCGTATCCTCCGCTTCCGGCCAGCGGGATGGCGGGTGCGGTGGTGGGCGATACGTGGTTCCTGGCAGGCGGCGACACGGCATCGACGGCGCCGGCGGCGCCGACCGGAATCGTGCGGGCCTATGCGGGCTGGACGGATTGGGTGGATAGCGATACGTATCCGGCGCTGGTGGCGCAGACCATCCGCAATGCCGCCGGCCTGGGCGCCGGTCCGGCGGAACTGGCTCCGGGAGCGCTGGCCTCGATCATCGGGGATCATCTTTCGGATGTGAGCATGGATGCGCCGGCGGCGCGCTACGAAGGGCGCTACCTCACCACGGATTTGCCGGAAAGCCTGGGCGGAGTACGGGTGACGATCGATGGAATCGCGGCCGGAATCGTAGCGGTGTCGCCGAAGCGGATCGACTTTCAGGTTCCGTTCGGGCTGGCGCCGGGTAGGACGGTGAAGGTGGAGGTTTCGCGCGGCGGCGCGGCGGCATCGCCGGCCATCGTGACGGTGGCGGCGTCGGCCCCCGGTATTTTCACCTACACGTACGGCGAAACCCGGTCGCTGGACGTACTGAACGGCAACGCCGCGATCGTGCGCAATGCCGACGGCACGCTGAACTATCCGGCGCAACCGGCCCACCCGGGGGACACTGTGACCCTGCGGGTCACCGGACTGGGAGACGTCAGCCCGCGGCCGGAGCGGCTCCAACGCGGTCCGCGCGCGGCGCCTTCACCGGTGCAAATTCCCCAGGTGATGATTGACGGACGCAACGCGGCCGTTCTGTCGGCGGTGCTGGTGCCGGGAGAAGCCGGCCTCTACGATGTGCGGGTGACGCTGCCCAGGGAGACGCGATCCGGGGCGCGAGTCACGGTGCAGGTGCTGGCCGGCGGCATCGCCTCCAACGGCGCCGTCATGGCGGTGCAATAGGCGGCTATTCGGCGGTGAGGGCGCGGCCTTCGATGCAATGGTAGGCGCCGGCCTTGACGTGGGAGAATTCCTGGGTGGCGCCGCTGGGCCATTCGATCACCAGGCGGCTTGCGGAATCGCGTTTGCCGAGCCCGAAGGTCAGGGTGAGTTCGGATTGCGAGAGGTAGCTGGACCCGGACTTGACGCGGCGCGATTGCGCGCCGTCGGGAGTGAAGACTCGGGCCAGGGCGCCGATGGCGTCGCGGTTGGATTTGGTGCCCGTGAGGTGCAGCCGCAGGCCGCGGTTTCCGGACAACTGCCGATTGCGGTAGAGGAAGGCGGGGCCCTGGTTGGTGGTGAGCAGAAGGTCGGGGGAGCCGTCCCGATCGTAATCGCCGAAGGCCAATCCGCGGGCCACCTTGGGGGTGGCGAAGCCGCCGCCGGCCTCGGCTGCGACGTCGCGAAAGGTCCCGTTGCCGGCATTGAGAAACAGGTGCGGCGACTGAGCATAGCCGACGTTGCCGCGGATATGGCGCACGGTTTCGTCGATGTGGCCGTTGACGGCGACGAGGTCGAGTCTGCCGTCGAGGTCGAGGTCGAGGAAGGCGCAGCCGAATCCGAGGCTGGAGCGGGAAGCCGGTCCGATGCCGGCCGCGGTGGCGGCGTCGGAGTAGGTGCCGTCGCGTCCCAGGCGGTAGAGGGCCATCATCTCGTTATCGAAGTTGGTGACGGCGATGCCTTCGATGCCGGAGTTATCGAAATCGGCGGCGTCCACGCCCATGCCGGCGCGGGCCCTCCCGTCCTCGCTGAAGGCCACGGCGGCGCGGACGGCGACGTCTTCGAAGGTGCCGTTCCTGAGGTTGCGGTAGAGCTTGTTGGGCTGGGTGTCGTTGGCGATGAGCAGGTCGGGCCAGCCGTCGCGATCGTAGTCCAGCAGGGCCACGCCCAGCGATTTGGAAGTGCTGTCGAAGATCCCGCTTTTGGCGGTGACGTCCTCGAAGGTGCCGTCGCCGCGGTTGCGGAAGAGCCAGCAGGTTTCGCCGTGATAGGCCTCCGGGGTGCAGTAGGACTTGCGCTTGCCGTCCACGCTGCAGAAGACGTCGTGGGCGGCGGACCATTTGACGTAGTTGCAGACCAGCAGGTCGAGGAAGCCGTCGCGGTCGAAATCGAACCAAAGGGCTGAGGTGCTGAAGGCGCTGCGGCCGCCCAGCCCGGCCTTTTCGGTGACATCGAGGAAGCGGCCGCGGCCGTTGTTGCGGAAGAGGCGGTTCTGGCCGACGGCGGTTACCAGGAGATCGGGGAAGCCATCGTTGTTGTAGTCGCCGATCGCTACCCCCATGCCGTACATTTCGACCGCCAGACCCGCGCCGGCAGTGACGTCGGTGAAGGTGCCGTTCCGATTGTTGCGGTAGAGCCGCATGGTGGAGCGGTCGGTGTGGCCGGGCCATGAGGTGCCGTTGACCAGCAGAATGTCGAGCCAGCCGTCGCAGTCGTAATCGAAGAAGGCGCAACCCGGGCCGAGGGTCTCGGGCAGGTACTTGGCGCCGTAGGCGCCGCTGTTATGGCGGAATTGGATGCCGGCGGACGCGGTGACGTCGCTGAGTTGGAAGGGAAGGCCGGGCGCGGCGGAGAGGGGCCACGCGGCGGCGCCGGCCAGCAGCGTCCGGCGGGTCATGCGATACTCACCAGGCCCCGCCGGATGGCGTAGACCACCAGTTCGGCGGTGTTGTGGATGCCCAGGGTCTGCATGAGGTTGGCCCGGTGGACGGCCACCGTGTTGACGCTGACCTCGAGCACGGCGGCGATCTCCTTATTGGACTTGCCCTGCACGATCCAGTGCAGGACTTCGAGTTCGCGCGCGGTCAACTGGGGGGCCTGCTCGCCGGGCCAGTCGAGCGAGCCGATGCGCGGGTCGAGCAATTGCCGGCCGGCGGCCACCTGTTTCACCGCCGCGACCATTTCCAGATCCATGGCGTTCTTCAGCAGGTATCCGCGCGCACCGGCGTCCAGGCAGGTGCGGACGTAGCTGCTTTCCGAGTGCATGCTGAGGATGAGGATGGCGATCCCCGGATCCTCGCGGAGGATGTGGCGCGCCGCCACGGCCCCGTTCATCCCGGGCAGGGCAAAATCCATGACCACCACGCGCGGCCGCAGTTGGGCGGCGAGTTCCACGGCCAGGCGTCCGTCCCCGGCCTCGCCGACCACCGTGATCCCGGGATCTTCTTCCAGCAGGCGGCGAAAGCCGCGGCGCACCAGGCTGTGATCGTCCACCAGGAGGACGGTGATGGGCGAGTCAGGCATGGACATCCTGAGCGGCCACCGGTACGGTGAGTCGCACGCGGGCGCCGCCGGAGGCGCCGTTCTCCAATTCCAGGCGACCGCTCACCAGGCTGGCGCGCTCGCGCATGGAGACCAGTCCCATCCCGGAAGCCGGGTCGTTGCTGAAGCCGATGCCCTGATCCTCGACTTCGAGCACGACGGCTTCGGGCAGATAATGGATGCGCACCTCGGCCACCCGGGCATGCGAGTGACGAACGATATTGTTCAGCGCCTCCTGAAGCACGCGATAAAGATGGATGGAAACGGCGTGGTCGAGTTCGCGGGCCTCGCCGGTCTTGCGATAGCGTACCTCGATTCCGGTTTGCCGCTCGAAGACCGGCAGGTACTGCTCCAGCGCGCCCTCGAAGCCGATTTCGTCCAGCACCACCGGGTGCAGCGCGTGAGAAAGCATCCGCACCTTGTCGAGCGTGGCCTGCACGATCTCCTGGACCTCGCGCAGATCGGTGCGCAGGGTATCGGAGGCGGACGGATGCCGGCCGGCGCGCTGCAGCATGGCGCCCACGGCGGTGAGGATCTGGCCGAAGTCGTCATGCAGGTCGCGGGAGATGGAGGCGAAACTGTTTTCCTGCAGGGAGATCAGTTGCTGCGCGAGTTCGCTGCGGCGGGCCGAGAGCACGGCCACTTCGTCGAAGATGCGGCGGTTGTAGTGGACCAGGTAGACGCTGGTGAGGAGAATCAGGACCAGCATGGCGGCCAGAAACAGGTAGACATTGTTGGTGACGCCGGCGTAGACCTGGCGGATGCGCGCCGCGGCCTGCTGCTCCGATTCGTTGTTCTGGACCAGCAGGCGCGAGACGGTGGTGCTGAGCGCCTGCTGGCGCGCCTGTAGCGACAGACGGATGAGGTTGCAGGCTTCGGCCTCCTGCCCATTTTGGGAAAGCGCGAAGACGCGGTCGAGTGCGTCCCAGAACTGGCGCATCGAGTCGGTCAGGTAGGTGCGCTGTTCGCTGGTGCGGCCAAGCGGCGATACGGCGGCTTCGCGCGCCAGGCCATCTTCGAGGTCGGTGCGAATGCGGCGGGTTTGGCCGCGCCAGGCGGTGATCCGGTAGGGCTCGCTGCCGTCGAGCATGTCGCGCATGGTCAGGCCGAGCGAGTTGAGGTCGTTCTGGATGCGCAGCAGGAGGAGCGAATCGGCACGGTTGCGGTCGACGATACCGGTCTGGAGCCGTTCCAGGCCGCGGAGTTGCGCAATCGTGTATCCCGAGTAGAGGGCGACTGCGGTGAGTGTCACGGATAGTCCCGCCAGCAGACGGAATGTGGGGGATCGGTACGTCGACATTCGGCTACTAACACTGGAGCCTACCATGGATGGCGAGGCCCTGTCGAAGACGGCGGAGCGGAAAGCGCCGCCTCGCCGGAACCCGCTCAAGGTGTAGCCGATCGCGCAGAGATGGAAGCGGGGGCCACTCCGCTCCTGTATAGTGTTAGGAGCACTCAGAACTTCCCGCTTCAGAGGTCAGGCCTTGCGCCACTTCATTGCAATAGCGATTCTGCTGGGCTGCTGCGCCACCGGCGTGCGCGCCCAGGGCAACTACGAAGTCCAGGTCTACGGTTCCGACCTTGTGCCGAAGGGCGCCACCATGGTCGAGATTCACAGTAACTTCACCGCCGTGGGCAGTCCCGGCGGCGACGGCGTCCTCCCCACCAACCGCGCCGAGCACGAGACGCTCGAAATCACCCGCGGCCTCAGCCAATGGTTCGAGTGCGGCCTCTACCAGTTCACCTCCATCCAGCCGGACGGCAGTTGGCATTGGGTCGGCACCCACATCCGCCCCCGCGTGGCGATCCCCGAAAGCTATCACCTGCCGGTCGGGCTCAGCCTCTCCATGGAGATCGGCTACCAGCGCCCGGAGTTTTCGCCCGACACCTGGACGATGGAACTCCGCCCCATCATCGACAAGAAAATCGGCAAGCTCTACATGTCCTTCAATCCCACGTTCGATCGCTCGTTCCACGGGCCGGGCGTGAACGAAGGCTTCGCCTTCTCGCCTAACCTGAAGGTGTCCTACGACGTGGTCAAACGCGCCGCCCTCGGCCTGGAATACTACGGATCCTACGGACGCTGGTACGATTGGGATCCTCTCCGCGACACCGAGCAGCAGTTCATCCCCGCCATCGATCTCGACCTCGGCAAGCGCTGGGAATTCAACTTCGGCGTCGGCGTCGGGGTCACCCAGGCCACCGACCACCTGCTCATCAAGGCCATCCTCGGCTACCGCTTTGGCGGGCCTACGGATTGAGCACTTTCTTCCGCGCCTCCACCCAGGCCGGAAACACTTCCGGATTCTCGAGCCACACCAGCATCCACTGCGCCATCTCCGTTTTCTGCGCCTGTTTCTCCGGCGACGTGCGCGGATTCTCAGCCAGGAACTTCGCCCGGTCCTTGGCCGCGATCACCTGCCGCCGGCAGTAGCGCGCCCGCTCCCGGTCGCCCGCCGCTTTGGCGCCCAGGTACGCTTCCAGCATGCCGCGCAGCGACCCTTCGAGTTCTTCGAAGGTATGCTGACGTACCCCCGCCCACGGCATGTCGAACGGCAGGCCGGTCGCGCGCAGCAACTCCCGCAGGTAACTCTCCGATACCGGCGCGAGGCGGATGCGCAGCGCCAGCCACACCGCTTCGGTGATCGCCGCGGGCTTCTCCCGCTCCAGGTACTGGCGAAGTTGCTGTTTGATGCTACTTCCGGAGGGCACGGTGATACCGGTTGACCGCGCTCCGATGGGCGGCGATGGTGCTGGAAAACTCGTGCCCGCCGGAGCCATCGGCGCGGGCGACAAAATAGAGCGAATCGATGTTGGCCGGATGCAGCGCCGCGCGCAGGCTTTCCAGACCCGGGTTGGCGATTGGGCCCGGCGGCAAACCGGCGCGGCGGTACGTGTTGTAGGCGTGGTCGCGATCCAGGTCGCTGCGATGGATCACTCCGGTGTAGCTGTCCTCCAGGATGGCGGCGTAGATCGTGGTCGGGTCGCAATCCAGCTTCATCCCCAGTTTCAAGCGGTTGGTGAAGACCCCCGCGATCAGCGGACGCTCCGCCGCCAGCTTGCCCTCTTTCTCCACCAACGAAGCCAGCGTCACCGTGTCGTGCACGCAGGCGTCCGTGCGCAGCCCTTTCCACGCGTCGCGGAACCGCGCCGTCATCATGCGGCAAAGTTTCTCCGGCGTCGTGTGGCGGCTCAACCGGTAGGTATTCGGAAACAGGTAGCCTTCGAGCGAGGGCGCGCGCGGGTCCAGGTCGCGGATCAAGGCCGGATTCTTCGCCGCCGCCACGAAATCCGCCGCGTTGAACAGCCCGAGTCCTTCCACCGCCGTCCCGATGTCGAACATATTCCAGCCCTCGGGCACCACCAGTTCGTAGTAGAAGACGTCGCCGCGGGCGATCCGGTCCAGCACCTCGTACGCGCTCGCCGCGTGCTGGAAGCGGTACTCGCCCGCCTGCAGCAGCCGCCCGCGATGCAGCATCCGCGCCAGCAGGAAGTCCCAGCGGCTGCGCACCACCCCGGCATCCGCCAGCATGTCTGCGATCGCTCCGCTGCCGGTGCCGTGCGCGAATTCGACGAACGCCTCGCCCGAGAAACCCTGGTAGGGACTCTCCGCGCGCCAGATGCCGTAACCGCCGCCGGCGGCCAGCAGCAGCACCAGGAGTCCGGCTCCGCGCACCGGTTTCATAGCGAGTCCAGGTAGCTTTGCAGCAGGATCACCGCCGAGAGCTTATCCACCGCCGCGGCGCGCTTGGCGATGCTGATCCCGCTGGCGCGCAGCACGCGCCCGGCTTCCACGCTGGTCAACCGCTCATCCCACAGCTTCACGGGCAGCCCTGTTCGCTTCTCCAGGTCGCCGGCGAATTCCCGCACCCACGCCGATTGCCGACCTTCCAGTCCGCCCATGTTCACCGGGTTGCCCATTAGGATCATCCCCACCTCGCGCTCCCGGATCAGCGTTTCCAGCTCTGCCAGGTCGGCCCGCTTGTTGGTCCGGAAAATGTTGGGAAGGCCCTGCGCGGTGATGCGGAGGGGGTCGCTGATGGCCAGCCCGATCCGCCGTTTGCCCAGGTCGAGGGCGAGGATTCGGCTGGTCGCGGTATTCAAGTCAATTACATTATAGACGCGCCCATGATACAGTCGAGACAAAGGTTCGCTTCGCACTGTGGCTTCGGCAACAGAGTCATCCTCCAGTACGGCTAAGAAGGTCGAGGGCGCGCCGCATATCGCCCTGAACATCCTCGCCCTCGGTGTCGTGATCGCCGTGCTCTACCTGGGACGCATCCTCTTCATCACTTCCCTGGCCGCGCTGATGATCGCGTTCATCCTGGAGCCATTCGTCGGCCTGCTGATGCGCATCCGCTTTCCGCGTTCCCTTGCCAGTTTCGTGGTTTGCGCCTTCGCTCTCGCCATCCTCTACATGATCGGGCTGGGCGCGTATTCCCAGCTTTCCGGCGTGTATGACGACCTGCCCAAGTACGCCGAGAGCATCGGCAACATCGTCGATAACGTGCAGCAGAAGATCGGCGCCATGGAGGAGAGCACCTACCGCATGCTGGTGCCGGCGCGCCAGCGCGCGGAGGACGAACGGCGGCGGCAACTGGAACAGGCCGCGGCGCAGGCGGCGCAGGCGGCGCGCAAGGGCCGCCGGGTGGCCGCGCCCGCTACCCCGCCCGCCGCGGTCCCGCCCCTCGGTCCCGGCGCCGCCATCCCCGAAGTCCGCATCCACGAGGAAAGCTCCCCGATCGCCGACTATATCTACGCCCACCTGGGCGGGGTCTACCAGTCGCTGCTGATGGTCTCCTTCATCCCCTTCCTGGTCTACTTCATGCTGAGCTGGCGCGACCACATCAACCGCAGCTTCCTGCAGTTTTTCCACGGGGAAGACCGCGTGGTGGCGGCGCGCAGCGTGCAGGGTATCGCCGATATGGTGCGCGCCTTCGTGGTCGGCAACTTCATGCTCGGCCTCGTGCTGGCGGTGCTCTCCAGCGGCTTTTTCTGGCTCATGCGCGTGCCTTACCCGATGCTGGTGGGCCCGCTCAGCGGCTTCATGAGCCTGGTCCCCTATGTGGGGCTGCCGCTGGCCATGGTCCCGCCGGTATTGGCCGCTCTGCCTCTCAACAGGCTCTCCATTTTCGTGCTCGTGGTAATCACGGTCGCCCTGCTCCACCTGATCGCGCTCAATCTTCTCTACCCCAAAATCGTCGGCTCGCGCGTCCACCTCAATCCCCTCGTGGTAACCTTCTCGCTGATGCTGTGGGGCTTCCTGTGGGATGCGCCCGGCCTGATCCTGGCCATCCCGCTCACCGCCGGACTCAAGGCCGTTTGCGACAACGTCAAGGACCTGCGCCCGTTCGGGAAGTTCCTCGGCGATTAACTGGAGGACTCATGAAGACCAAGTGGATACTGTGCGCGGCCGCGCTCGTCTGTGCCGCCGCCGGACTCGCACAGCGCGGCGGCCCCCGCGACCCGCAAGTCGTGGCGGCGCGCAACCGCATCGAGGCGGAACTCCAGTCACTGGCCATCGTCGAACGGAAGGTGATGGTCCCGATGCGCGACGGCAAGCGCATGGCCACCGACGTCTACCGCCCGAAGGACGCCTCGAAGAAGTACCCCGTCATTTTCGTCCGCACCCCCTACAACTTCAATTACTGGGACGTCCGGCTGGGCGCGCCGCGCGACATGAGCACGGAGCTTCAGGCGGTCAAAAACGGCTACGCCTACGTGGAAATGAACGAGCGCGGCCACTTCTTCTCCGAAGGCATCTACGACATCCTGGGCGCTCCGCTCTCCGACGGCGACGACGCCCTCACCTGGATGGCGAAGCAGCCCTGGAGCAACGGCAAGGTCGGGACCATCGGCTGCTCCTCCACCGCTGAGTGGCAACTGGGCGTCGCGGCGCAGGGAAATCCCGCGTTTGCCGCCATGATCCCGCAGGGCTTCGGCGCCGGCGTCGGACGCGTCGCGCCTTACTACGAGCAGGGCAACTGGTACCGCGGCGGCGCCGTACAGATGCTGTTCATAACCTGGCTCTACGGCGAACAGAATACCGTGCGCCCCATGTTCCCTCCCAACACTTCGCAGCTGGACCTGATCCAGGCGTCGAAGTACTTCGACCTGGCGCCGCAGATGCCGCCGGTGGATTGGGCCGAAGCGCTCAAGCACCTGCCGGTGGACGACATCATGAACTCCGTCCGTGGACCGAGCGGCATCTTCGCCGACCGCGAGGAGGTTTCTACCGGCGGCGCCATGATCAAGCGCGCGCCAAACGATCCGGCCTGGTATCGCGGCGGGCTGTGGCACGACGACATGAAGATCAACGTGCCCGGCTTCTGGTTCATGTCCTGGTACGACGTCTCCGTGGGCCCCAACCTGGCGGCCTACAACTACGTTCGCCGCACCGCGCGCCCGGACATCGCGCGCGAACAGTATGCCGTCATCGCCCCCACCCTGCACTGCTCCTATAAGCGCGCCACCGAGGACACCGTGGTCGGCGCGCGTCATGTGGGCGACGCCCGCCTCAACTACGACGAGCTGACCTACGCCTGGTTCGACCACTTCCTGAAGGGCGAGGACAACCGCATCCTCGAAAAGATGCCGCGTGTCCGCTACTACACCATGGGGCTCAACAAGTGGCAGAGCGCCGACACCTGGCCGCCCGAAGGCGCGCACCCGGTCACGTTCTACCTGGGCGGCGCCGGCAAGGCCAACACGCTGAACGGCGACGGTGTGCTCGCCTCCAATCCGCCGGCGGACGATGCCTCCGACCATTTCACCTACGATCCCATGGACCCCGTCCCCTCCTACGGCGGCAACGTCTGCTGCACCGGCACCGCCATCGCCGGCGGCGCGTTCGATCAGCGCCAGATTGAAGGGCGCCCGGACGTGCTGGTCTACACCTCCGAACCGCTCAAGGAAGGCATGGAGGCGAGCGGACCCATCACCCCGACCGTCTACGTCTCCTCCGACGCGAAGGACACCGACATCACGGTGAAGTTGATCGACGTCTACCCCGACGGCACCGCGTACAACCTGGATGAGACCATCCAGCGCCTGCGCTACCGCGACGGCTACGATAAACCGCTGATGTGGATGCAGCCCGGCAAGGTTTACCCGGTGACGCTGCAGCCGCTGACAACCAGCAACTGGTTCGGTCCCGGACACCGCATCCGCATCGAGGTCTCGAGCAGCAACTTCCCGCGCTTCGACCGCAACCTGAACACGGGCGGCAACAACTACGACGAGTCAAAGGGCGTAGTCGCGCACAACGCGGTGCACCACTCGCGCCAGTACCCGTCGAAGATCACCCTGACGGTGGTCGGCCGGTAGCCTGCTACTTCGTCAGCGCCTTCGCCGCGGCGAGTCCGCCCGCGCGCTGGATTCCCGGCACGAAGAAGGAATCGAGGAAGTTCTCATCAGTGCCCTGGAAGCTGCCCAGGCTGGATTTGAAAATCACCGGTACGGGCGCCACCGCCGCCGCGAACTGGCACCAGATCGCCGCCTTGCCCACGCCCACCAGTTCCACGCTGGTCGGCTTCAGCCACGCCATCGCGGTCAGGATGTCCTGCACGCGCGCGGCATCGTCGCTGCGGTTGAAGGTCAGGAACATTTTGTCGTCGCGCTTGCGCGGAGCCACGGCGCCGCCGGTCTGGAACGCCTCCACCACGTAAATCGGGCGGCCCTGCTTGACCAGCGCGGCGAGTTCGGGACTCTTGCGCGCGGCCTCCGCCCCGTCCGGGTGCACGAACACGATCGGGGTGCCCTGGCCGTGCAGCCAGAAGCCGGTGACGCGGTCGCCGCGGCCCTCGCGCGTGAGTAGGAAGCGCTCGCCCGGCATCTCCGCGATCACGCGCCGCGGCCACTCCGCGCCCAGCGCGAGTTGGAGCATCTCGCGGCTCTGCTCCGCCGTGGGACGCGCCGCCGCCTCCCGCGCCCGCTCGATCCATTCGCGGCGCACGCCTTCCAGATCCAGCGCGTTCTCCGGCAACTTGCGATTGAAGAGCGCGAGCATGTCGCCCAGCTTTTCCACGCGGTAGCTCTTTTCCGTGAGCTTGGAGTCGTCGGTCTCGCCGAGGATTTTGTGGCCGAAGAAGCGGTACACGGCCTCGCGGCTCAGCTTGTTGTAATTGTGCGGCGCCTGGATCTGCACCATGTCGACATTGGCGGCGCGATCGTACAGTTCGTAGATCGCTTTGATCGCGGGATACTCCACGCGCGGCGTGTTGCGCGTCCAATCGCCCGTTGCCGAGACCATCATCATGGGCCGCGGCGCCATGATGGCGCCGAACTCCACGTTGAACGTATCGAACCGCAGGCCGGGCGTGTTCTCGCACGGCGAACCGCCCTGCATGATGGTGGAGATCATGTTGACCGGAGCGTCGAAGGCGACGCGGTCGTCCACCGCGGCCAGCAGGAAAGTCTGCGTACCGCCGCCGCTGGCCCCGGTGGCGCCGATCTTGCGCGGATTCACACCGGGCAGCGATTCCAGGAAGTCCACCACCCGGATCGAGTTCCACAATTGCAGGGGCAGGGGGCCGAAGTCCCAGAGGTTGTCGCGCCGCGTGGCGAAATCGTGCGGCGTCTGGATCGTGTCGTCGTAGCCGACCATGTCGTAGGCGAAGACCACGTAGCCTTGCCGCGCGAGGTTGATGCATCGCGCGGGCACGCTGGCCACGTCGGTGTTCTCCAGGCGGCCGTAGTTCCAATGGCCGTGGGGCGAGGCGATGGCGGGGAAGCCTCCCTCCGGCGCCGGCTTGAGCGGACGGTAGAGATTACCGCCCAGGTAGTAGCCGGGCATCGTCTCCAGCAGCACCTTCTCGATGGAGTACGTCTGGTTTTCGATGCGCCCGAAAATCTGCGGATGCAGCGGGGTCTTCACCGGCATGGGCAGCAGTCCGGTGGCGGAGAGTATCTGCTTGCGCAGGTGCTCGCGGCGCGCCTGCCATTCGGCCAGCGTATTGTACGTGGGCGGCGTGAATACCGTATCGGTGTTGGGAATGAAAGTATTGCGCGAGTCCTGGGCGGGGACCTGGGCAAATGCGGGCGCGGCCAGCAACAGGGCCGCGGCGAAGACGGATCGGCGAGCCATAGCTTCTAGATGCTATCGCACTCGG
Organism: Acidobacteriota bacterium; assembly: GCA_018268835.1. Taxonomy (GTDB): domain Bacteria; phylum Acidobacteriota; class Terriglobia; order Bryobacterales; family Bryobacteraceae; genus Solibacter. Next base: position 25,953 of record JAFDVU010000063.1, read on the forward strand.
CGGCGGATTTCGTCCAGCGGCGTCATGAATCGGGCTTGGGGAATGGTATCTCAGATCAACGGATTTACCCACCGCAAACCGTTGAACCGGGCAAAATCGCCATCGGTAGAGCAGAGATCCAGCCCGTGCTCAATCGCTAAGGCTGCCAGATGAGCGTCGGGAATCAGTTTCGCCCCACCGCCGAGCCCGGTCAACAAACGTCCGAGGATTTCCTGGTGGCGGGTGCCCGGCACCGGTATCCAGGCATTGCGGGCGCTCAGCCAATGCTCCACCTGAGCCCAGGCCGATTGCACCGGCGCGGGTCTCTGGTAGATGCGGGGATTCGTAACCACCCGCATGAAGCCGAGCAGGCACTCCCAGGGGAGTCCGACGCGAGCGGATCCGCTCAGCTTTCCATCCAGCCACCGGACAGCCGTTTCATGCGAAGGGGACCGCCGGTCCCAGGCGTACACCAGCAGATTGACGTCTACCAGAATCATCTTCCGGACCCGCTGTTTTCGACCTCATCGAGGACCTCCCAGACGTTGTCCAGGTTGGGATAGTAACACGTACCCAGATCGACCGGCTGGGTATGAAATGGCTGGGTTTCGGGGGGCGAACTCAATCGTGCCAGACCCTCCCGAAGGGCGTCGTTTACGATCTGCTTGAAGGTGGCCTCCCTGGTTTTGCGCGCCTGTTCGAGCAATGCCGCTACATCGTCATCCAGGCTCAATGTGGTCCTCATACATCAAAGCATAACATAGGTGATGCCTTGATGTCTAAGCGTCGTTGCGGCAGGCTCGCCACGGATCCGGGTCGGTATTTCAGGACCTTACGCCGGGAACGGCCAGACGCGTTCGATGGTCTTGCTCAGCATCCAGCTCTTGTCTTCGGCGTTGAGGAACTTCATTTCGTCGCGGATCACGCGCAGCGCCTTTTCGTACGTCGCGCCGGGGGTGTTCTCGACGATCGGCCAGTCCGTGGCCCACATCAGACGGCGTGGGCCGTAGGTATCGTAGAGCCGCTTGACCAGTTGCTGCGAATCGGCCCAGGGGAACTGCTGCTTCGAAAGCGACCAGGTGTGGGACACCTTCACGAAAACGTTGGGGTAGCGCTTGAGCGCGACCAGTTTCTCCAGTTCCCCGGGCTGATCCACCGGGCAATCGGCCATGTGATCGATCACCAGCGTCAACTCGGGCAGTTTCTCCATGAGCGCGCCGACGTCGGGCATGCGGGTGATCGGCGCGAGCACGGTCATCGGCACCTTCAACTCGGCGCAGCGCTTCCATAGCGGCGGCATCAGTGGTCCGCGGATCCAATCGCCGGAGGCGTTGCCGGACGGGCTGAGTCTTACACCGCGGAAGCCCTGTTCGGTGAGGCGCGAGAGATGGTCGGGCGCGGCCGGGTCCAGCGGATCGACCCGCGCCACCCCCTGGAACGTGCCCGGGTATTGCTTGAGCACTCCGGCCAGGTAGGAATTGTCGTAGCGGTAGTGGATCACCTGGATGATCACAGTGCGGGCCACTCCGTTGGCCTTCATGAGAGCCAGCAGCATCTCCGGCGTGGCGTCGCGCTCGGGGACGTGCGCCCCGGCGGCGAACGGGAACGCGGGATCGTGCTTCCAGACGTGCACGTGAGGATCGATGATGCGGTAGTCGGCAGCCATAAGGTTGAGTGCGGAACCGAGGAGAAAGGTCCGGCGCGGAAGGTCAGACATAGATGGGCTCGAGTCTATCGACCACGTAGGCGCCGCAGCGCTCGTAGCTGGCGCGCGGTCCCTTGCGCGCGACGTCGAGATCCACGCACAGCCAGCCTTTGAAGCGGATGCTCTTGAGGACACGGTGGCAGCCGGGGAGATCCACATTGCCGTCGCCGAAGTCGAACACGTTATCGGTGATCTTGTCGGAGATCTTCTTCGCGTCCTTGTAGTCGAGCAGCATGAGGCGCGACTTGTGCTTATCCAGCGTCTTCACCACGTCGCAGTCGGCAAGGTAGAGGTGCGCGGTGTCGGGGGAGAAGTGAAACAGCCTGGGATCGGTCATCGCCATGCAGCGGTCGATCTCTTCGGCGGTCTGCACCATCTCGCCCATGTGGTTGTGCAGGCCCGCCTGAAAGCCCATCTCTTGCGCGGCTTCGCCGATTTTGTTGAAGCAGTCGCACATGGCTTTGAAGCCGGCGTCGGAGAGGAAGCGGCGGTTGGGCGGGAACACCACCAGGTGATTGGCGTCGAATTCCTTGAGAAAGGTCATCGCGGTTTTCGCCGAGGCCACGACTTCGGCGTGGTGCGCCGGATCGTAGGTGGCGCCGTTGAAGCTGATGGTGATGACGTGGCAGCCCCGCTTGTCGCACTCGCGGCGCAACTGCGCGGCGGTGATGTCGTAGGTCTTGAGAATCTGCGGGAACTGCGTCATGCGGATGCCGATGAACCCCGTGTCGCGCATGACGTCGAGAATGTCGGTGAAGGGAACGCGCGGAAACGAGTTCCAGAGGTTGGCGCCGAGCGCCCACTTAACGTTCTTGTTCGCGGGGAGGCGTCCGGCGGCGCGGGCGAGCGCGGCGCCACACAGGGCAAGCACGGAGCGGCGGGTCATCAGAGACGATGTTACGCCTTTTGGTGGCCCTGTGTGTGGAGCGCGGAGCCCCAAATTCAGCGCACGGTATGGGATCTACCGCTTGGAGGGCCGGAACATCTGCAGGAACGCGCCCAGCAGCGCTACCAGGGAGCCGAGCACAAGGTACATGACCTTGGAGAACGAGTCGGGCGTGAAGCGGTAGCCCCCGAGGAAGAAGCCCTTGACCAGGTAGATGACCACCACAAGCGCCCACAGGAAGAACAGCGGCCGGACCTTGCCTTTGATTGCGAGCAGCACGCTGCATAGTCCGAAGAGACCGCCCAGAACCAGGACCCAGAGCAATGTGGAACCGCTCCAGGGCAGCATATCGAGGCGGAGCGACTGAGCGCCGCCGGCAAGGGTGACGAGCAAACCAAGGGCAAGCAGGACGAGGGCCAATAACCCGTGGTAGAGATAGCTCACAAAGCGCAAGAGTGCCGTAACGACCGCCACGCAACCTCCTTGGGAGTGAAGAAGCCGCTATTGTAACAGGGTTATCCCCGGATGGAACACGACATGCCGCGCTACGCCAAAATGACGCGAACGCCGGGCGACGTCCCCAAAAGGGATATCGCCCGGCGCCATGCCTCTTCGGGCGAAGGTTAAACCTCCACCATCTCCCGCTCTTCCTGCTCTTGCGCGACGGGCACCGGAGCCCGCAGCGCCCGCATATGGAACAGACCCCACACGCTCGCCGCGACGATCGGCACCGCCCCCACCGCGATGAACACCGTGTCCGGAATCATGCGCAGCCACAGCAGCGTCTTCACCAGCGGCTGCTGGTAGAATTCGAGCGACCGCGCGCTCCAGAAGCCGTTGTCGAAGCTCTCGATGGCCTGCATCACCCCGATCGGCACCAGCGTCACCACGATCATTCCCATCAGCCCGATGTTCAGCCCCCAGAAGCCCACCATCATCCACTTCTCCTTCCAGTACCGCGGCTCGACGATATTGCGCAGGCTGAACAGCGCCAGCGCGATGGCCAGCATGCCGTACACGCCCATCAGCGCGCCGTGTCCGTGCGCCGCCGTCAGGAAGCTGCCGTGCTGGAAGTAGCTCACGAACGGCAGGTTGATCAGGAACCCGAGCACGCCCGCGCCGAACAGGTTCCAGAAGCCGGTCGCCAGCAGGAACCAGAAGCTCGCCGCGTACGGGAAGTCCACGCCGCCGGCGCGGATCACTTTGTACTGCCCGTACGCCTCCACCATCAGCAGCGAAAGCGGGATCACCTCCAGCGCGCTGAAGATCGCGCCCAGCGCCATCCACGCCTCCGGCGCGCCGATCCAGTAGTAGTGATGTCCGGTCCCGATGATGCCGCTGCCCAGCAGGATGATCAACTGGAAGTACGTGGCGCGCAGCGTGCTCTGCGCCGTCACCAGTCCGAGCCGCACCATCAGGAAGCCCATCACCACCACCGCGAACACCTCGAACATGCCTTCCACCCAGAGGTGGATCAGCCACCACCGCCAGTAGTCGGCCATGGTGATGTGGCTGGTGCGGTTCACGAACAAGGCGAAGCAGTAGAAGACCGGGATCGCCGCCGAGCTGTAGAGCAACAGGTGCGTCAGCCCGCCGCGGTCCGTCTCCGCCTTCAGCGCGGAGCGCAGCCCGCGCGCCACGATGTACAGCCAGATGCCCATCCCGGCGATCAGCAGGTACATCCACAGGCGCCCCAGTTCCATGTACTCCCAGCCCTGCGTGCCGAACCACCACCAGCCGTTGCCCAGCAGCCCTTTGATCGAAAGGTACTCGCCCGCCATGCTGCCGACCACCACCACCACCAGCGCGCCGAACAGGATGTTCACCAGGGCGCGTTGACCCTTGGGTTCGCGCCCGCTCACCAGCGGCGCGATGAAGATGCCCATGCCCAGCCACGCCGTCGCGATCCAGAAGATCGCCAGTTGCAGGTGCCACGTGCGCGCGATATTGAAGGGCAGGTATTGCGAAATGTTGATGCCGAAGAAACTCGCCCCGTCAGCGTAATCGTGCGCCATTTTTCCGCCGAGCAGGCACTGCACCAGAAACAGCGCCATCGCGATCACGAAGTACTTCGCCGCCGCGCGCTGCGAAGGCGTCAGCGGAGCGCTGGCCAGATCGAAGCGGAATTTCGGATTCGGCACGTCTTCCGCCGTGAGTTGATAGCGATGCTGGAAGTACAGGATCAGGGCCAGGAAGAAGATCAGCCCGGCCACGCTCGCCGCGCTCCACATCATCGCCCCGGGGGTCGCCGTATTGCCGGCCGTCTTATCGTACGGCCAGTTGTTGGTGTACGAGTGATTCGCCTCCGGCCGCTTCGCTACCGAAAGCCACGCCGTCCAGGTCACGAAGGCCGCCAGGCTCTTCGCCGCCGCCTGTGTGTCGGTGCCCTCCGCGGGCGGCAGGATCGCGCCCTTCGGCAGCGCGCGTTCGATCTGCCCGTCCACGATCAGCTTCCGGTACCGCTCCACGATCGTGTTCCACCCTGCTGCCTCGCCCGTCGTGAAGGGCAGAGTCCCGCTGGTTGCGTCGTAGTGGTTGGCCTTGAGTTCGGCCGCGATCTCGGCGTCGATGGCCGCCTTCTCGCCCACACCCAGGGCTTCGAAATTGGCCGCCTTCCGGTGGCGCATGGTTTCCGTGATCCAGTGGATCGCTTCCGCCGTGTAGTCCGGTCCCAGGTAGGCTCCGTGGCCCAGCACTGTCCCGTAATCCATCAGTCCGCGCTTGCGGAACAGATCCTGCCCTTCCTGAATGTCCGCCGCGGTGAACAATACCGCGCCGTCCGGCCCGGTCACCCGCTCCGGAATCGGCGCGCGGCTGCGGTACATCAGCACCCCGCCGACAATCATCACGGTGAAGCCGAATAGTAGAGTAATAAGAAGGCCGTGCTTCCAAAGGCCCGATTTCTGCTGTTGAGTGGACTTCATTCTCCCTCCAAGCTTCCAGCCTAAAGGGAGCCGGCTGTCGCGAATAGGACTTAAGTCACACGGCGCAAGTTCCCGGATTTAGTGTCTTGGCCCCTCGGATGATGTGCCGGATGCGGCGCCGGAAGGAGTTACCGTACCAAAAAGCCGGGGGCCGATTTTTCAACCGGCCCCCTCGCCGCCCTGGGTGGAACGGCGACTCTCTTGTTTGGAAGCTGCGGTTGTCCCAGCGCCATTTGGAACAGCCGCATACGGAATGATCTAATCATAGAGCGACCCGGCCCCCGATCCCATACAACAAAATCCGTATTCTCTATGGATTCCCCAAGGGCGATAACATAGGGAGAAGTGAGCCTCGCTTGGAGCAAACGCGCAGGGCTGCGCGCCGGATTTGGCGCCGTCATCCTCGTGCTCGTTTTGTCAGCCCTGGAAGCCTACCGCATCCAGGTCGATGTCTCCCGCCGCCACCTCGAAATCTACCGCCACTTCGTCGAACAGGATGAGTCCCTTGCCGTCCTGCGCAAGAATGTCTGGCTCGCCGGCAACTACGTCCGCGACTTCTTCATTGACAGCACGCCCCGGCAGGGCGCCCTCCTCACCCAGCAACTCGGCGACCTTCGCCGCGAGAATCACGCCGCCCTGGCCGTCCTCGACCGCGCCCCCAATCACCAGCAGGTCGTCCCTCAACTCCGCAAGAGCCTCGACGAATACTGGGACGTCATGGAGCCGATCCCCCGCCTCATGCCAAACGCGAGCGATCAGCAGGAGATGGCTTTCCTTGACCGCGAAGTTGTCCCCCGCCGCGGCGAACTCTATAACGCTCTCCGCGCCCTCACCCAGGCCGACGAAGAAACCCTCGTCAACAGCGAGGGCGAATTCGCCATCGCCCGCCGCCGGGCCACCCGCGGGCTCATCGCCATGCTCGGCGTCGCCGTCTTCCTGAGTATCATCGTCACCCGGCTCAGCCTGCGCTACTCGGAGAACATGGAACGTCGCGCCGAACAGCACTTCGCCGAAGTGGAACAGGCCCGGCGCGAGCTCCAACAACTCTCCGCCCGCCTGCTCGAAATCGAAGAGGAGGGCCGCCGCCGCCTCTCCCGCGAGCTTCACGACGAAATCGGCCAGAGCCTCGCCCTCCTGCAGATCGAGATCTCCCACGCGGTGGCCGTCGCCGGGCCCGTCCCCGAGGCCCACCGCGCCCGCCTCCAACGCGCCCGCGCCCTGATCGAGCGCACCGTCCAGACCGTGCGCAACATGTCCGTCCTCCTCCGGCCCGCGCTGCTCGACGATCTCGGGCTCGTCCCCGCCCTGCAATTCCAGCTCGAAGACTTCCTCCGGCGTGGCGCCATCGATTGCCAATTCGTTGAGGAGAACGTTGCCGCCGACCTCCCCGACCAGGTGAAAACCTCCGTCTACCGCATCGTTCAGGAGGCTCTCCACAACGCCGAGAAACACTCCGGCGCTACCCGGGTCAAAGTCTCCGTCCGCCAGTTTCCCGGCCGCCTCATCGCCGAAATCGAGGACAATGGCCGCGGCTTCTCGCTCGATGAACAGGGGCGCCCCGCGCGCGCCACGGGCCTCGGTCTCCTCGGCATGCGCGAGCGCGCCGCCATCGCCGGCGGCACCCTCAACGTCGATTCATCCCCCGGACGCGGCACCCGCGTCCGGCTGGAAATCCCACTCCCGGCCGCCCCGCCCGCCGCCGAACAGATCCCCAACGAGGTCAACGCCTGAAATGGCCGTCAAAATCCTGCTCGCCGACGATCACACGCTGCTCCGCCAGGGGCTCCGCCATATCCTGGAATCCAACCCCGATTTTGAAATCGTCGCCGAATCCAGCTCCGGAATCGAGGCCGTGGAAGCTGCCCGCCGCTTTCGCCCCGACATTGCCATCGTGGATGTCGCCATGAAGGAGCTCAACGGAATCGAAGCCACCGCCCAGATTCTCAAGCACTCCCCGCAAACCGCCGTCCTCATGCTCAGCATGTACAGCGATGAGCGCTACGTCCTGCGCGCCGTCAAGGCCGGCGCCCGCGGCTACGTCCTCAAAAACTCCGCCGGCGACGAACTCATCCAGGCCATCCAGACCGTCCAGCGCGGAATGGCCTTCTTCAGCCCTGCCGTCGCACGCATCTTCCAGGACGGTGTCGCCCGCCTCCAGGACGCCCGCGATACCAACGACCGCTACGAGGCCCTCACAGACCGCGAACGCCAGGTCTACCAACTCCTCGCCGAGGGCAACAGCAATAAGGAAATCGCCAATCGCCTCAATCTGAGCCTCCACACGGTTGAAACGCACCGCTGGCGCATCATGGAGAAAATGGACCTCCACTCCACCGCGGAACTGGTTCTCAGCGCCGTTCGCCGCGGTCTGGTGACGTAGTACCCGGCCCGCCTAACCCTGCTCCTCCGCTTCCCGCTCCAGCGCGGCGCGATCCAGGATCGCCAGCCGTCCCCCTTCCATCTTGAGCAGCCCCATCCCGCGGAACCGTGCCAGGTTGCGCGACACCACTTCCCGCACCGTGCCCAGCCGCAGCGCCAGTTCCTGGTGCGTCAGCCCGAAGTCGAATTCGTCCGCGGCAGCCTGCGCCGACGCGTCCAGCAACAGGCGCGCCAGCCGCTGCGTGACGCTGCCGAAGGTCATCGCCTGGACCACCCCCACCAGGTGCCGCAGCCGCCGCCCGATCACCGCCAGCACCTTCAGCGCAATCTCCGGATACTGCCGGCACGCCTGTTGAAAGTCGCCCTTATTGATGAACAGCGCGACCACCGGACCCACCGTGCGTGCAGACGCCGGATACGGTCCGCCGTCGAACAGTGGCAGTTCGGCCACCGTCGCCGGAGCTGTTTCCAGCGCCAGCATCATCTCGCGCCCCGAACTCGAGCTCTTCAGAAGCTTCACGCTGCCGTGCACGATCAGGAAGATGCCCGCGCACGGCTCCCCCTCCCAGAACAGCATCTCTTCCGCGCCGTAGCGCCGCTCCACTGCCCGCTGAGCCAGCGCCCCCAACTCCACTTCGCTCAGTCCCGCCAAAAGGGGGATGTGGGACAGAATCTCCGATTTGGACTCCACCGCTCAAGTGTATCGCGGGGTTGGGCCGGCCGGCCCATGCCGGGCACCGGCCCGCCCCCGCTCCACCCCAGGCCTTTATTGCGGTGCGCGTTCCAGCGTGTCGTACAGCGGCTGCACCGGCTTCACCGCCGGCTGCTCCTGGGCCAGCGAGATCGCCAGCACCCGGATGTTCCCGTTGTCGGGCAGCGTGA
>JAFDVU010000064.1 GCA_018268835.1 Acidobacteriota bacterium
ATGAGGCGCGCGGGACCGCCGTGCTCGGCCGAGAGCGGTTCGCCATCGTGATGGGTTGCGATGAGGGCGTCTTCGGCGAGGAAGTCGGCCAGCGGAAGGTTGGTAGTCCAGCCGCGGTCGTAACCGTGGACGAAGGCGAAGCGGGCTTCGGGGCGGACCCCGCCGGCGCGCCCGACGACCTCGCGGGTGGATACACCCTCCCACAGATTACCGAGGCGGGACCAGCGGGTCACACAGTGGAAATCGGAGTACACGCGGGTGCGGGGGAGTTCCTGAAACTCCGCCCAGGACCACTCGATATTCCGGTTTACCAAGCCGGTGAGGCGCAGGCGCCAGCGGGACAGGTCGATATGCGGAGCGCCGCTGGCATCCAGCACGGGCCACTTGAGTGTCCGCGACTGTCCGGGCGGAACCCGGACGCCACGGCGCGTATCCGGGCTTACCACTACACCGGCGGGTAACATCTCGGCGGAAGGGATCTCGTCCCTTTGCGTTTTGCTACGATCCGTCCCGAACATCTACCCTCCCGTCCCATTGTAGCGAGGTATTTCACTACAGCCCGGTAACGATTTGGACGAGTTATCGAGAGGATCAGGATTTTTGCTGAAACTGGATACTTTGGAGACTTGCGGCTGAGCGAAATTGCGCCATAATACCATCAATGGCGCTACCAAAATTGGTAGGGGCTGGTGGCGCAAGGTGTTTCCAGCGATGGCGATGGTACCCTGGCGGTTGGATGCTCGGAGGAAGCGGGCGGGGATTCGGGACCTGCTCGCGAGCGCCCTGGTAATGGCGGCCATGGCGCAAGGGCAGGTGCTTATGCCCGGCTCGGCTCCCGGTGCCGCAGTGCGGCTGTTCAGCAGCGACGCGGCAGTTCTGGAGGCCGGCGAGACGCGCAAGGATATTCCTTGCACGGTGAACCCGATCAAGCCGCAGTTGGGCTTCGACATGAAGTTCCACGCCGGCTACGACGTGATGATCCCCCTCAAGGAACTGGCGGGCAAGGACAATCAACTGACGATGGTGTTCCGCGTGTACCCGGACGGCAAGCAGGACGACGCGGCGTACTTTTCGCAGCATTGGAGCGTGCCGGAGATCGACGAGGACGCCGGCGGCTCGGCGCAACTCACCGGCACCTTCGACGTCGGCGAGGGGAAGTACCACGTGGATTGGCTGATGCGCGACCGCGCGGAGCGGGTGTGTTCGTTCAGTTGGGATGCCGAAGCTTCGCTGCCGCCGAAAGACAAATCCATGTCGCTCGATATCGAGGCGGGGGCCGTGAAACCGGTCGATACGGAACCGTTCAAGCAGGAGCCGCCGGTGCCGCGGTCGGCGGGCGACAACCTGAATGTCAAGGTGGTGGTGAATTTCGCGCCGCAGGACTCGCTGTCGGCGGCGCTGCAGCCCATCGATACCAACGCTCTGCTGTCGATCCTGCGCAGCATCGCGCGGGAACCGCGCATCGGGCGGTTTTCCATTGTCGCGTTCAATATGCAGGAGCAGAGGGTGATCTACCGGCAGGAGGAATCGACGCAGATCGATTTTCCGGCGCTGGGGCAGGCATTGCGCACGCTGAACCTGGGAACGGTGGACGTGCAGCGGCTGAGCCAGAAGCACGGGGACACGGATTTCCTGGCCAGTTTCCTGACGCAGGAGGTGGTGGATCCGAAGGAACAGCCCGACGCGGTGATCATCGCCGGGCCCAAAGTATCCACCGAGGGCAATTTGCCGCAGGATGCGTTCCGGCAGGCGGGCGACATGAAGTACCCTGTTTTCTACATGAATTACAACCTGAACCCGACGGCGAATCCATGGCGGGACGCCATCGGGATGGCGGTGAAAACACTCAAGGGAGCGGAGTTCACGATCAGCCGCCCGCGGGATCTTTTCTTTGCGTGGACCGACATCATCGGACGTATTGTAAAATCGAAGGGCGGGCGGTCCGGTGCAACCAGCGGTCCGGGCGCCCAGTGATTCGATGCGGGTCCTGATCGCAGCGTCTCTGTTCGCAATCCTCGCAACGCCGGTAGCGGCGCAACAGTTCAGTCCCGAAAACCTCGGGCCGCAGATTCCCACCCCGCAAATCGTCGTCGATAAGATGCTGGAGGCCGGACACGTCACCGCGGACGACGTGGTCTACGACCTGGGCAGCGGCGACGGACGGATCGTCATCACGGCGGCGCAGAAGTACGGCGCGCGCGCGGTCGGGATCGAGTTACTGCCCGACCTGTGCCGCAAAGCCCGGGAGCGCGTGCGTGAACTCGGTCTCGGGGATCGCGTAAGCATCATAGAAGGCAGCGCTCTGCACGCGGATCTCAGTCCGGCGACGCTGGTGACGATGTTCTTCATGACCACGTCGAACGAGCGGCTGCGCCCGGCGCTGGAGAAACTGAAGCCGGGAACTCGCGTGGTGAGCAACGCATTCCCGATCCGCGGCTGGAAGGCCTCCGAAGTGGTACACGTCAAGGAAGGCAAGATGGAGCACACCATCTACGTGTACCGGATCGGCGAGACGCGGTAGCGGTTCCCTCCCCCGAGTCGAAGCGGCCGGCGAAAGCCGGTGTGCCCTTCACGGGCCGTACCCCGCCAACCGGCGGCTGGTTCTCTGTCATCATTCAGTAGTGATGGACCAATTTCATCGCAGGCAGTTTCTGCGCACTCTCGGCTCGGCCGCCGCCAGCGCGCCCGCGCTGCTCGGTCAACGCTCGCGCCGCCCGAACGTGCTTTTCATCCTGGCCGACGAATGGCGCGCGCAATCCACCGGGTACCACGGCGACGCCAACGTCCACGCCCCCGTGCTCGACCGCCTCGCCCGGCAGAGCGTTAGTTTCGATACCGCCGTTTCCACGACGCCGGTCTGCTGCCCGTATCGCGCCACCCTGATGACCGGACAGTACCCGCTCACCAACGGTGTGTTCATTAACGATGTGGAACTCAAGCCCAACGGAGTGACCTTCGGCGAAGCGTTTTCGCGCGCCGGATACCACACCGGGTGGATCGGCAAGTGGCACCTCTACGGCAGCCCCGACGGGGAGTACGGGCGGAGGCTCGCATACATTCCGCCGGAGAAGCGCTTCGGGTTTCAATACTGGAAGGCGTGCGAGTGCACGCACGCTTACAACAAGTCGCTCTACTACGAAGACGACGACACCACGCCGAAATACTGGCCGGGATACGATGCGTTCGCGCAGACCGACGATGCCTGCGGCTTCATCGAGCGGCAGGCGAAAACGCGCGATCCCTTCTGCCTGGTGCTCTCGCTCGGGCCTCCGCACTTCCCGCTGAATACGGCTCCCGAGAAGTATCGCGCGCTGTTCGCGGACCGCGAGATCCAGCTGCGGCCCAACGTGCCCGAGGACCGCAAGGCCGATGCGACGAAGGAATTCCGCGGGTATTACGCCCACATGGCGGCGCTCGACGAATGCTTCGGACGCCTGCTCGGCACACTGGAGCGCGCCCGCATCGCCGAAGACACGATCGTGGTCTTCACCTCCGATCACGGCGACATGATGCTCTCCCAGGGGCTCACCACCAAACTGTATCCGTGGGACGAATCCATCCGGGTCCCGTTGCTGATGCGCTATCCGCGCAGACTGGGCGCAAAAGGCCGGCGCGTGTCCATGCCGTTCGCCTCACCCGATATTCTGCCGACGCTGCTCGGGTTGGCCGGCATCGCGGTGCCGGACTCGGTTGAAGGCACGGACTACTCCGCACTGGCGACCGGCGCCGCGGCGCCGCCGCCCGACCGCAACGCCTTCTTGAGCCTGCCCGTTCCGATCACGGAAGCGCGGCGCTACGGCTTCGCCGAGTGGCGCGGCATCCGCAACACGCGATATACCTACGTGCGGTCGATTCACGGCCCGTGGCTGCTCTACGACAATCAGGCGGATCCCTACCAGATGCACAATCTGATCGGCAAAGCCGGCGCGCGGGAGTTGCAAGCGCGACTCGACAAGGAACTGGATGCCGAATTGAAGCGCCGCAAGGACGACTTTTTGCCGGCGGCGGAGTACATCCGGCGCGCGGGCGTCGGCCACTACCGCGAGGTGAACGTGAAGGTCGGCCGGCATCCGAGCCCGTGGGGCGACTGGGATTCCACGCTCGCACCGTGAGGCAAATGTCGGTATGGTTAGGTATGAATCTCACGCGTCTGCTGGTGATCGACGACGACGTGAAACTGTGCCGCCTGCTGGGCGATTATCTGAACCCGCTGGGCTATGAAGTGGCCGCCGCCCACTCCGGCCCGGAGGGGCTCGACCGTCTCCTGCGCGAGGAGTTCGCCGCGGTGATTCTGGACGTCATGCTACCCGGCATGAACGGCCTGGAGGTTCTGCGCGAACTGCGCCGCCGTTCCAACGTGCCGGTGCTGATGTTGACCGCCCTGGGCGAGGAGCCGGACCGCATCGTCGGCCTGGAGATGGGCGCCGACGACTATATACCGAAGAACTTTTCCACGCGCGAACTGCTGGCGAGGCTGCGCGCGGTGCTGCGCCGCTCGGTGGTGACCGCGCAACTCGAAGGCCCCGCGCGCGGCGCGCCGGTCGTGGTGGGGGATCTCTGGCTAGATCCGGAAACGCGCTCCGCGGCGGTGGGCGACAGGCCGCTTTCGCTCACGCCGGTGGAGTTCGACCTGATTCTGTCGCTCGCGCGATGCGCCGGACGCGTCCGCACGCGGGAGCAGTTGCTTTTAGAGGTCGCCGAGCGCGACTTCGAATCGTTTGACCGCGCGATCGACGTGCATATTTCGTCGCTGCGGCGAAAACTCGGCGACGACGCGCGCGCCCCGCGCTTCATCGAGACCGTGCGCGGGGCCGGCTACCGGTTGCGCAAGTCCGGCGACACCGCGGACGAATAGCACGCTCAGCGCGGGCGCGGATCGAAAACTCCGGTTCGATCAAAAGGTCGGCCGGAGGCCGACGCTACATGCAGGGAGGCCTCCCGTTCCGCGTAACCCGAGCAGGAGCCACAGCCCCGAGTATCCCCGTTCGGCCTCGTCTTTCGCCGGCGGCCGCGGCATTGCGCCTCCAACGTCATCATGCCGATACCTCCCGCGGTTCAGAAGGAAAACCGTACTGACATTTCGAGGATGCGATTGGCGCCGGCGCCTCCGCCGCGGCGTCCGCCGGCGGTGGCCACCGAGGTGCCGAAGAGCGGCGAACTCAGGTTGCCGACGGGCGGGGCGAGGTTGACCGTGTTGAGCAAATTGCGCGCCGCCAGGGAGAAGGTGAGCGTGTACCGGCGGTCGCTGGACCCGCGTCCGTGATCGTCCACGTGCGCGCCCGGAGCCAGGCCCGGTCCGGCGCCGCCGGGACCGCCAGGACCGTGTCCTCCGCCACCGTGATGTTCGCCGCCGCTCGCCGCGGCAGCGCCGTCCGCCGACTCTCCGAAGCCGAAGGAACGGGTGGCGCGCAGGTTCACCACGATCTGCCGCGGGCCGTTGCCGAGATTGCGGGGGATCATGCTCTGCCCCGCGGCCGGAGCGGTATCGAACGTGCCGTAGGCCGTGCGCACGGTGCCCGGGCCGGAGGGGCCGGCGGCCCAGGCGGGCCGGTCATTGAAGATGGAATCGCCGTTGAGGTCCTGGCCGGCCGTGATGTTGAACGGCAGCCCTGAACTCGCGGTAACCAGCGGGCTCAGCATCAGCCCGTAGGGCGCGACAATGCTTCCGCCGAGCATCACGCGGTGGCGCGCATCGAAACCCGCGCGCGCGTACTCGCCCGCGAGGTTGTAACTGTTCGCCGGGAAACTGCCCGGTCCGTCGCTGTCACTGTAGGCTTTGCCCCACGCATAGTAGCCGAGCAGACTCACGCGGCGGGTAACGCGGCTGTTCCAGTTCACCAACACCTGGTTCTGCCGGAAGAAGCCGGACGATTCGTACTGGTAGATGTTGCCGCCGCTGAAAGGATGCAGCAGCAGGCCCGGCACCGGTGCGTTGATGTTGCGCGAGCGCAGCACGCGGACGCCGCGGGCATTGCTGTACGTGACGCTCATGGTGGTGTTGCCCGGCAGCGCGCGTTCATAGGTGAAGGCGGCCTGCATGATGTAGGGCGAGCGCAGATTGCCGTCCACGCGACGCACCGCCTGATCGGCCACGTTACCCGCCAGCAGGGAGAGCGACGGAATCGCGGGGTAGAAGTCCGGGTTGGGCACGACGTACTCGCGCTGGTGGACGCCGTCCAGCCGCAGCGCTTCCATGATCAATTCGGTACCCACGCGTTCGTAGAACATCCCGAAGCCCGCGCGGATCACACCGGCGGAGCGCACGCCGGTTCCCTGCCCCGGCGCCCATGCGATGCCGATGCGCGGCGCGAAGTTGCGGCGGTCTGAGAGGTTGGTCTGCGCCTCGTAGCGCAGGCCGGCGGTCAGGGTAAACCGCGGGTGCAGGCGCCAATCGTCCTGCACGAACATGCCGGCATCGGTCTGCGCTACCTCGGCCAGCGGATCTCCGGCGGCGAGAGTGAACTGGCTGGCACCACCGCCGGCCGCGCGGATCTGCGCGGCGGAAAACCCGCTGAGCAAGCCCGCTTCGGTAATCCGGTAGGCGTCCAGCGAACTGAACAGGAACGACCCGTTATAGCCGCTCATGGAGAGGTCGCTGGGACGCAGGTTGCGAACACGGACGCCGGCCTTCACCATGTGCCGGCCGCGGGAAATCGAGAACAGGTCGGACACTTCAAAGCGCGTGTCCTTCCGGATGGACGTGCCACCGTTCGATCCGCCGCCGGAGAACGCCTCCGGCACCTGAATTCCGATGGCGGTGCTGGCGGGGCGGCTGGTGTTCGTGTCGCGGCTGTACTGGAACCGCACCTCGTGTACCGCGGAGGGTCCGATCAGGGCCGTCTCCGTCACCTGAAACGTGCTCTCGCGGTTTTCCACCGTGGCGGCGCGCGTGGGCAGGGTGAATGTGCTCAGGCCGGAGTTGTTCATGTTGCGCTTCTCGGTGAAGAAGCGGCCGATCAGCGTGTGGTTGGTGCTCAGTTGCCGGTCCACGCGGGTCTCGATCTCGGTCATGTCCACGGGACTCACCAGCGCCTGCCGGAAGGGCGAGTCCTGCATCGACGCATCCAGCGTGAGCGCGTTGATGATGCTGGTCTCCTGAATGTTGAACCGTTCGAGCGCCACATAGAACGACGAGCGCTTGCCCAGCGGACCGGCCACGTTGCCCTGCAGCATCTTCCTTTGCGAAGCCGGCTTGTCGGTAGCGAAAGGATTGCGGGAGTTGAAGCGCGCGTCGCCGAACTCGAAGCCGGCTTCCCCACGGAAGCGGTCCGTGCCCGGGCGCGTGAAAATCTCCACGCGGCCGTAACCGAGCCGGTCGTATTCCGCCGAGAACGGATTCTGGTTGACGCGGATCTCGCGGATGGATGCCTTCGACGGGAGCTTGCCGCCGGAGAAGCCATCCACGAAGATCTCGCCGCCGCTGGGGCCGACCGACGGGCCGGCGAGCGCCTGCAGATCCTCCTCGAGGCGGTCGCGATTATCGGAGAGCGCTTTGAGGTTCTCACCCTGGATCACCACCGCGCCCACGCTGCCGCCGGGATCCACCGTGACCTCTCCCTGGTCCGCCACGGTGACCTCCGAACGCACCGAGGAGATCGTCAGGTTGAGGCGATGGCTGGCCATGCGGCCGGCCGCAACCTTCACACGCGACTCGTGGCGTTCGAAGCCAGGCACCGAGACCTGGATCGTGTATTCGGCGGGCGGCAATCCGTCGAACTGGTAGCGCCCCTGCTGGTCGGTCTGCGCCTGGCGGCGCACATCCGACGGGCCGGTGAGTTCCACGTTCGCGGCGGCAATCACGGCGCCGGACGCATCCGCAACCACCCCGCGGATCCCTCCGGTGGCGATCTGCGCCGCAAGTAATTCGGCCGCGCACAGACCTGCGACAATCATCGACATCACACGCTTCATCGTCCACCTCCCCGGTCGCCGGACGATTCCGGATCCAGGCTCAAACTCCACGACCCCAACACCTCGCGCTGCGCTTCCGCCGAGCGCTTCAGCAGGGGTTCCACCCCGGCGATCACGGCGATCGCCGCCACATTCGCTCCCGTGCCGCCGGTTCCGTCCACCGTGGCAATCACCACCGCGTCTCCGGGCTGAAGTTCGTTCACCGTCAGGGCCAGTGATCCCTCCAGGACGTTGCCGGCGGCTGCCGTTTTCCCTCGCTTCTGTCCGGCGAGCTGAGACGCAGCCTCCGCGCTCAGACGGCGCAGGATCGAGCCGGGCGCGATTTTCACCGCGACCGGCGGATCGCCGGGGGAGGTTCGGACCAGCAGCGCCTGTTCCGCCGCGTTCACGGTCTCGATGCGCGCGGTGAAATTGTGGAACGAGCCGGAGACGATCTTTTCCGCCCGGAGGGTTCTGCCATCGGGCGAACGTTCTCCGACGGCCTGCAATTGATCGCCATCGCGGATGTCGCGGATGGTTGCGGGCCTGGCATCGCCGAAGCGAGCCGAATCCGACCGGTAGCGGCGCAACTCGGTCGCTCCTCCGGTCTGGATCACCACCGCCGCGGCACCTTCCCGCGTCGCGGTGGTGATCGCTATCTCGCCGGCCTCCGAATTCACCGAAATCACCTTGCCCGAAATACCGCGCCGTTTCCAGTCCTCACGCTCGGCCTGCTGTTTCTGCGCGAGGTCGCCCTGGCTAAGCATCAGGATCTGGCCGGCGATGCCCGGTTCGCCCTCCGCGCGAGCCAGGATGCGGTCTCCGGCGCGCACGTCGCCGAACGCGAGCTTCGTCGCGCGCGACAGGTCCTTCTCGCCCGGCGCGATGCGGAGCACGGGAGTCTCGGGCGGCACCGCGACCCACTTCTGGCCGCCGCCATCCAACTGAATCAACAACGAAGGTGGAGAGGTCTCCACCTTGGCGACGGTGCCTACGTACCGTTCCGCCGCTGCGGCTACCGCCGTCACGGCCAATACGAAAATCGCCAGCGTGCGCATCTTGCGGCTCTCCGGCAGCGGCCCGTTGCCGTGCCTGGATTCACTTCAACAGGCGCATGTAAAGCATTTGTGTAGACGGCGGTCCCCGAATGTAAAAAGCGGGTTAAGACGGCCTGATTATCGGCCGAATGATTTACAGTAAGGGTGGGCCGCGCACGATGAAACTTCGCCCCTCGCTGCTGACCAAAGTCCTGCTGGTGGCGTTCGCCAACCTGCTGTTGCTGGCGGTCGCCTTCTTCGTATTAATCCGGCTGGAATTCCGCCTGGACTTCGAATCCTTCCTGATGGCGCCGGCGCACGACCGCATCCTGGCTGCCAGCCGCCTGCTGGCCCTGCAACTCGCCGAGTCCGATCCCCAGAGGTGGGACGCGCTGATCGCCGGCTACGCTCAGGCCAATCGCGTGGAGTTGCGGATGGTGGACGCGCGCGGCGCGGTGCTGGCCGGAGACCGGCGGCCGCTGCCGGACGCCGTGAAGGAGCGCTTCCTGGCCTGGCACGAGCCGCTGATCGAACGCCGCGCTCCGCGTCATCGTCACGACGACTACGAACTGGTGTTCCTGGGAACCACGTCCAGTCCCTCGCGGCAGTGGGTCGCGGTGCCGGCGCCGATCGGTCACTCCAATGACGGCACTCCCCCCTCGCGCACCTGGATCGTGCTCGCCTCCTCCGGCGAGGACAGCTTGTTCTATGCCGACGCGCGGCCGTGGTTCGCGATCGGCGCCATCGTAATCCTGGTATCGGTCGCCTGCTGGTGGCCCTTCGTGCGCGGACTCAACCGCGCCATCTCACGCATGAACGCGGCGACCGCGCAGATCGCGCAGGGCAGGTTCGGCACCGAACTTCCCGCCGACCGGCGCGACGAACTCGGCGACCTGAGCGCCTCCATTCACCGCATGGCGGCCCACCTGGAGCGCCTGGTAAACGGACAGAAGCGCTTTCTCCGCGATGCCGCCCATGAGTTGCGCTCGCCGCTCGGGCGAATTCAGGTCGCTCTCGGGCTGCTGGAGCGGACCGCCTCGGCGGCGCAGCGCGGCGTACTCGCCGATCTGCGCGAGGACGTCGAGAACATGAATGTCCTGGTGGACGACGTGCTCTCCTACTCGCGCGCAACCCGCCAGGCGGTCGAGCCGAAAATCGCGGATATCGAACTGGCCGGAGTGGTTCGGCGCGTGGTCGAGCGCGAAGGAGCGGCGTCCCCGATCGAAACTTCCGTTCCCGCCACGCTCAGTGTGCGCGCCGATCCGGACCTACTCTTCCGCGCTCTATCCAACGTGGTACGCAATGCCGTGCGCTACGCCGGCACGGCGGGGCCGATCCGGATCGACGCGAAGGAGGACGGCGACGCGATCACCATCTCCGTGCGGGACGAAGGACCGGGCGTGCCCGAATCCGAGCGGGATGCGATCTTCGAGCCGTTCTACCGCCTGGAATCGGCGCGTGAACGGGCTACCGGCGGCATCGGCCTGGGGCTGGCGATCGTCAAGTCTTGCGTCGAAGCCTGCCAGGGTTCGGTGGCATGCTCCAATCGCAGGCCCACGGGATTCGAAGTCACGATGCGCCTGCCGGCCGCGCGGGTTGCTCAGCCGCAACAGCCCGGCGTATAGCTACCGCCGTTGCAGGGACTTGCCGTCAGTCGGCGGGGCGGTGGCCGCGGTGGTCACCGATGTCGTCGGAGTGGTTGTGACGGGCCGCTGGGGCGCCGGTGCGGGAGCCGATGCCGTGGAGGCAGCCAGTTCGCTCTTGCGATACTTGGGTTCGCTCACGTAGCCTTTCACGTGGTTGCCGTCGATCTCATTCACAACCAGCTCGACCGGCTGCGGGCGGTCGTCCAAGGTCAGCATGACCGGCTCAAACAGGTTGACGTGCTTCTTCTCGAGTTGCTGATCGTCCACCACCATAACCAGGTCGTAGTAGCGGTGCTTGACGTTGGTCTTGCGCAGCGAAAGGTTCAGCGGACCCACGCGTGTCAGCTGCTTCGATTTGTCGAGAGTGAATTCGATGTAGTTGCGTTCGCCCCGCTTCTGTAGCGCCACGATCTCGTCGTGACTGCGGGCGATGGAGCCGCCCAGGTCGTCGCGCGTGGAATCGAGCTTGCCCTCCAGGTTGTCGCGCGTGGCGTTGAGTTCTCCCTGCAGATCGTCGCGCGTTCGCGACACATCCTGGCGGGTCCCGGCGATGGCCTTATCCTGGTCGGCCAGCTTTGCCTGCATTTCACGCCAGCGCGGATCCTCGGGCGGCGGTGTGATCCGCGCCGGCTCGGGCCGGCGGACGACGGCGTGCACGGGGATGCTGCGCGGCTCCGGCCTCCGTTTCACCTCGGCCTCGCGCGTGTTCGCGGCGGCGGTCTGCGCGGCCAGCGCATCGAGCCGGTTGGAGACGGTCTGCATCTCGTTTTGCGTCTGCCGCAGGGTGGCGGTGAGGGTCTGGTTCGAAGCCTCCAATTGCTGCGAGCGGCGATGCTCCTGGTTCCGGCCGTAGAAACCGTATGCCGCCGCACCTAAGAGCGCCACAGCCACCACACTAAACAGCACCTTCTGCGATCTCGCTTGACTTCCCGGCAGAGCTTCCATCGCTTTGTCTCCCTGGCCGCGAAGTGGCAATTCGCGTACCACACCGCAAAAGGCGGCAGCCGCAGGGACTTCGCCGCTGCCCTGGTCTCCGCACCTGGTCAAAAATTACTGCCGCGGGAAGGGATCGTGTACTTCTTACGGATGCTGCGCCGGGAAAGGGCGGCAACCCAATGGCTTTGGTGTGGCGAACGATTTGCTGCGCATATCTGGGGGAATTCTGAGGATGATCCAAAAACTGGCCTATATCGCACTAGTGATCTTCGCCGCGGGCTGCAATCGTGTTCCCAGCGCGCCGCCGCAATCCGCGTCGTCCACCGCTCAAGGACCGGCGGCAACCCAAACCGCCGAGACGCCCCCGCCGGTGCCCCCTCCTGTCGCACAGGCAGAGCCTAGGGCCCCTCTCTCCGAGACCGCTCCGCGCCGTTCCGCGAAACCGTCCGCGATGAGCGCACCGCGACACCAAAGGAGGAGCCCTGAACCGGAGCAACAAGCCACGGCGGCAAACAACGCTGCTATGCCCGCCCCCGCGGCCGCAACTCCAACCGCTCCTGTTGAGGAATCGCCCGGCTCGCTCCGCGAGGAAGCCACCACGGCCCGCCACGTCGTGATTCCCGCCGGGACAAGTGTCCAAGTTCGGCTGGAGCAAACGATCGACACTAAACACAACCATGCCGGCGATACGTTCCAGGCCACGCTGGATGCGCCGATCCTGGTGAACAACCGGATCGTCGTGCCGAAGGGGACACCGTTCGAAGGCAGGATCGTCGAATCCAAACCGTCGGGCCGCTTCCGGGGACGGCCGGTCCTCGGGCTCGAACTTGACTCTTTTCGTTTGAACGGCAAGCGTTACCGGATTGATACCGGGTCGATGCAGCGCGCCGGCAACAACCACAAGAAGCGTAATTTGACGTTGATTGGCGGCGGCTCCGGCGTCGGTGCCGGAATCGGAGCGATCGCGGGTGGAGGTATCGGCGCATTGATCGGAGCCGGCGCGGGGGCAGCCGAAGGCACCACGACGGCGTTCATCACCGGAAAGAGGAATCTCCGGTTGAGCGTGGAATCGCCACTGGCCTTCTCCCTACGCAACCCGGTCAGAATCGGAGGCTAATCCTACGCAGACGGAAGGTTCGCTGGAGGCGTGGGGTATCCTCCTAGCTGCCGCACTTGCTTTCGCGTATCCCGCACACGCACGGCATCACCGCCATACGGTACGCGCACCTGGCGTGGTCCCGGTAGCCGCGGTGCCTGAACCGCAGCCGGCACGGCCCGCCGAGCCGGGCTTGTACACGATCCGGTTCGACCAGGAACTTGGGCTCGCCGATCTCCGGCTCGAAGGCGTCAAGGCATCGCAGACTGTCGCCTTCAGATGTGAGTCCCGCCACATGCCGGCCACGGGGAGCGTCCTGCGGCTCATCGTCGCGCACTCGTCGGCGCTCGATCCGGATCGCTCCTTCCTGACCGTGTCACTGAATTATGGCGTTCTGCGGAGCGTTCGCCTCGATGCGAACAACGTCGGCCCTGTCGAGGTGGCGATCCCCCTGCTGCCTTCCCAACTCCGGCCGCGGAACGAATTACTCCTTTCGGTAGAGCAGCACGCCACCGGCCGGTCCGCGGCCGCCTGGACCACGGTGAGCTCGCGGTCTGACGTGGAGATTCATTTCACCCCCGACACCCAACCCAACGATCTCGCGTCCCTGCCAGTCCCGCTGATCGATCCACTCAGCTACCGGCCGCAGGCGTTCGACGTGCTAATCCCCCAGCAGGCATCCACCGCAACCCTTGAAGCCACCGCGTTGTTGATCGCCAATCTTCTCCGCCGCGTTCCGGCAACCGACGTTTCGATCGATCCGGTTGCCGCGCTGCAGGACGCCGAGCATCCGCTGCTGATCGTGGGCACCGTGCAGGAGCAGCCCGAGCTGCGTACGACCGCTGCCCGCGATGCCGCGGGGTCCGAAGGAGTTGCTGGATTCATGACCGGATACCCGCGACCGATCCTGTTCGTGAGCGGTGGGTCCGCCGCCGCGGTGCTCGCCGCAGCCAGGCAGATTGCTCTCGCGCACCGCCCGCTCTCCGGCGCCTTGACTCATATCACCGACGGCACGCCTTACGCGCCTGCCTTGATCCGTACCTGGACCGGATTCCTCCCGCCGGAGAACCACTTCACGCTCGCCGCGATGCAGCCCCAAGCTCTGGAACTCGGCCCGTCGAACGACTACACCGTCCGCCTGCCGCTCGACGCGACACCGGACACGCGATTCCTGCCTTACGGCGCACAGATTACTCTCTGGCTGAGACTGGATGCCGCGCTTGCCGGCGGTTCCTACCGGTTGCAGGCCGCGTTCAACGGGAGCCCGCTGGGGGAGAAGCGCCGCGCCGGGTTCTCGGCGGATCCGGTTCTATCGTGGCGCCTGACCGTTCCGGGAAGCCTGCTTCGCGAGCGCAACGAACTCACCGTCACGATTGGTGACCGATCGTCTGCTTCTGGAGCGACCCACAGCTACCTATTGCCGAACACGACCTTCTACCTGCCGCACGATTACCGTGCAGACCTTCCCGATCTCGCTCTATTGCGGGAGCACTTCTACCCGTTCAGCCTGCGACCCGACTTCTCCGACACCCTGATCGTTCTGCCGGACCGTATCACAGCAAGGCATTTCTCCGAACTGCTCTACACCGCCCGCGCGCTCGGGCGCACCGCCCCAGCAGACACGGTCGCCTTTCGTGTTCTGCGCCGCTCCGAGTGCACGGCTTCCGAACTAGGGCCCGCGAACATCATCGCGCTGGGCCGTACCGGACTCAACCTGCCGCCCTCTCCCGAAGGTATTCTGATGCGCGAGCTTGTCTCGCCGTGGAATTCGCGGCGGTTCGTTCTGGAAATCGCCGCGGATCGCGGTGCCGCGGAAACCCTGTTCTCGCAAGGTCGGCTTGAGCGCCTGTCCGGCGATTCCGTGTACGGAACCTCTGGTCGCCTGGAGTGTGGGAGACTACTCCCCGCCCGGTCCATCGAGGAGGTCGCCTACTTCATCCACCTGGAAGCCTGGATGCGCGCCAACTGGCTCGCGCTGCCGGTGATTCTCACAGTGGTGAGCGGCGTGCTGCTGGTCGGCGTGCGCATTGCACTGGATCACTACAAGAGCTCGCGGAACGGCGCGACGTACCCTTCGTAAAGGGCGGTCCCGAGCCACGCCCAGTTCTGTAGATAGTAACTGTCCGGCTCGCTCCAGAATCCGTTCGAGTACGTCGAGACGAGCTTCTTACCCACTTGATCCGCGACTTGGGGCGCGGTAATGCGTAGCGCCGGCAGGATCCCGCCCAGCATGTCGAAAGATTCGTACTCCGCTCGCTGCCTTCCGTTGGCGGAGATCACCGCGGGCACGCGACCGTCCCTCGACCATTCCGCCGACAGCCAGGGAAGGCTCTGCCGGAGGTACTGGGCAGCGCGCGGATCCTGATTCACGCGGTAGTCCAGCGCTACGCGCCAGAATACCCGAAAGGCATCGTACGAAAACGAAGAATCCTTGGAACTCCCGAGCGCTACATCGCCGGTTGTAGTATCCAGGTGGGCCCAGTCCGGCGGAAGATGAGTGCCGGTCAGACTGGAGACGGACTCCAACAGGCGATAGGATTCTCCGACCATCTGATTCCACGGATGCGCCCGATCGTACTTTGCGAAGAGGCGGTAGGCATAGGGCGCGTAATACGACGGGTTGATGCGGCAGCCGTCCGCCCCGCACAGCGAGTCTCCGGCGAGCAGGTAACGCCGGCCGCCAATCGCCACGACGGCGTGATTCCAGAGGTCGGCTATCGTTGCCTGCGCAGCCCGCAGGTACCGCGGATCGTTCCACGTCTTCCACGCCAGCAGCAAGGCGACGGCGGCATCTTCGTCCGCGTCCGTCGCGAAGGCCTTATCGAGCACCTTCCAGTTTCCAGCCGCGTCCTTCCCCCATTTCCATGCCCACAGATGGTCGGCACGGACGCCGGAATTAAGGTTGTTCAGGCTCCAGTTCCAGGCGCGGTCGAAGGTCGCGCGATCGCGTATCCAGGCGGCGCGCAGCATCGCATATGCCTGGCCCTCCGAAGTCGAAATGCCGCCGGCGCGGTAATCGATCACGCGGCCATCCTTCTGAATGAAGCGCGTTCGATACGCCTCCCAACTCTGCCGCAGTACGTTGGAGGGCGTACCCTGCGATCCGGCGCCGGCACTGCAGGCCAAGAGGCCCAGCGCCGCTCCCGTTAATGCGACCAGAAAGCCGCGATCTATTTGAAAGCTGCCATCCATTTTCTTAAGTGGGGGTTCACTCCCCGCGGTTCACCGACCACCGCCACCGTCTTCGCCTGCCGCGGTCCCGTGGCGCGCCAGAAGGTCGCCACCAGGTACCAAAGCGACCGCAGCATCCGGTCCGTCGCGTATTGCTGCTCCGCCCAACTGTTCTCGCCGCAGAACATGAGTTCCACCAGTTGCCGCGTGAGGCTCTCATCGGGCTGTTCGAACTGGTACGCCGCCTCCATTGTGGTGTCTCCGCTTAAGTCGCACCACACCAGGCGTGCGACGGCTTCCGCCTCGACGCCGAAGTCTCCGCTGATCCGGATCCGACACTCCCGCGGCGGCTGCTCCCCTCGCCCCAATTCGATACGAACACCGCTCTCGCTGAGGTCCGAGGTGCGGCACCGCATTACCCGATCGCCGAAGGAGACTGCGCACGGCCAGGAGCGTTTCACGCGCGGAGTTCGGCGCTGCTGCGGCTGCTCCAGTCCCACACAGGTCGCCGCCACTAGGGTGAACAGGTTCGCGACCGCCCAGAAACTGTTGAGCAGGATCGCGTCGAGTTCCGCCGGATCGCCGGCGCCGCGCGTATACCAGTAGATGCGCAACGGGAACGCAATGGTCATCGCGGCCAAGGTCAAAACCAGCAGCGCCACGGTTCCGCGGCTGGTTCGCAGGTCGAAATAGGACTCGTCCAGGCTGGCTCCCTTGTCGGTCACATTGAACTTGCCAAGCCGCGGATTGAGCATCGCCATCAGGGTGACACCCGCGGTGTAAGGTGCGATGGACACCTCATACACGCCGGCCCAGAAGGAGTGCCGGAACCGCCTGCTGATGATCGAGTTGGCAATGGTGCACAACCCGATGTGGGGCAAGATGTACGCGATTACCGCCAGGCTGTCCGCGCGGATCGGGTGCAGCCCGAAATAGAGATACAAGAGCGGTGCCAGCATCAGGACCAGGCGCGGAATCCCGAAGAAGAAGTGGAGCATCGCGTTGAAGTAATTCAGCCGCTGTGGCAGGCTCAGGCCCTTTTTGAACAGGGGGCAATCGAGGCGGAGAATCTGCGCCATGCCGCGCGCCCAGCGCATCCGCTGCTGTACATGGGCCGCGAAGGTTTCGGTGGCCAGGCCGGCCGCCATCGGCATCGGCAGGTACACGGAATCGAAGCCCCGTGCGTGGAGTTCCATCGCGGTGTGAGCGTCCTCGGTCACGGTCCGGGTGAGGATGCCCCCGATCGATTCCACCGCGGAACGGCGCAGCACGGCGCACGATCCGCAGAAGAACGCTGAGTTCCAGAAGTCGTTGCCGCACTGGACGACGTGATAGAAAAAGTGCTGCTCGGGAGCGATGCGTCCGGTGAGTCGCAGGTTGCGTTCAAAGGGATCGGGATTATAGAAGTGCTGCGCGGTCTGCACCAGCGCCACCCGAGGGTCCTCGAAGAAGCCCGTGGTGCTTCGCAGAAAGCTGCGCACGGGCACGTGGTCGGCGTCGAAGATCGCGATCAGTTCACCCGAGGTCAGCTTCATTGCGTGGTTCAGATTGCCGGCCTTGGCACCGCGGTTATCCGGACGTGTAAGGTAGTGGCCACCCACGCGCCGAACCACCTCCTCGATCGCGGGCCGGCGCCCGTCGTCAAGCACGTACACTTCCTTCTCCGGGTAGTCGAGGGCCAGCGCGCCGATCAGCGTCCGCCGCACGATATCCGCAGGCTCGTTGTACGTGGGGATGTAGACGTCCACGCGCGGCGTGCGCCTCAGCGGCGGCACAGTGCGTTCGGCCGTCTCGATCGTCTGGAAGTACCCTAGGAACAGGATGGCAATCCCGTAGATCTCGGCGGCCAGCAATATCGCGGAAACCGCCGCGTTCACGGCTGTGTCCCCGTTCAGCGTCGAACTGACACGCCAGTAGAGATAGCGCACCGACGCGAAGCAACTCAGGAAAATGATCGCCGGGCGCAGGACGCGGCTATAACTGGCGGCCGCGGCCAGGCCGATCATGGTGAGTCCGGCGATTGCCTGCTGCGACGGCGCGAGCGGCACCACAATCGCCGAGTACACCAGGGGCAATGCGAAGACCAGCAGCACCGCGATGCCGATCATCCACTGCCGGGAACGGTTAGCGCGTCGATGTGGCAGCACGTCTCCCCGCCGCTCCCGCTAAAGTTTCACCGTCAGCCGGACGAACAACGTCTGCTGTACGAAGGGCCCGAAGTTATCCAGCACGTAGGTGATTGGCAGCGAGAAGCGGTCGTTCAATCGGAGCGTGACCGATCCGAATACGCCTGCCGCCTTGTGATTGGTGGCGCCGGTAAAGTCCTGGTATCCGGCAAATCCCGAAAGATGGTACTCCACGCCCGGGCTCGCCTTGCCCTGCACCTCCACGCGGCCCACGTGACTGAGGAAGTCCGGCGGGCTGAAGTAGCCACCAAGCCCGGGGTTGCCAGGCGTCGCAAGCGGCGAAACGCCGTCGCCTCCGATGACCGCGACGGGCAAACCGCCCGGGCCGAGCAGCGACGCGCCGCCGTAACCGAGCAGGTTCTTATCGAAGGCGAGGTAGTCCATGTTATAGCTCAAGCGGAGCAGGCTCACCTGGGAGTCGGGCGGCGCGGAGACAACGTTCACTCCGGCGCCTCCGTCAGCCACGCGAAAGGCATTGGATTCGATGTGCTGGCCGGTGCGCTGTCCTCCGCCGCCCTCGCCGAAGAGATCCAGCCAGTGGGTGATCTTGAGCACGCCGCCGCCCACAAAGCGGTTGTCCATCACCTCACCGACGATCTGATTGGCAAACGGGCCGGTGCCCGGCTGAACGCCCGCCGCCGAGAGCAACGACTCTTCCACATTGGTGCGGCTCCCGGTGAAGTGGAGTTCACTGCCGCCTTCGATCTTATAGCGCACGGTGCCCATCGCGTTCACCGTGGTGCCGCCATTGCTGAATCGCGATCCGCCGCCTTCGAACTGCAGATCGACCGCGTCTGAAAGCGATGTGCGGATTCCCCCGGTGAGGTTGAATCCCTGTTCGTCTAACACGCGACCCGTGGTGAGGAACGAAGTTCCCGTACCTCTCACGTAGAGCACGGTTCCGCCCTGGACACGGTAGTTCACCTGCCCACCGTAGCGCAGGAGATCAAGCCGGTTATTCAGATCACCGGTCTCGTGGTGATAGTTGAAGATGCCTTCGACGCTCGAGGTGCTGGAATCGGAAATCTCCTGCTTGAGCGCATCGATGTCCTGCGAGGTAACCGGCCGGTCGCTTCCCGATTGATCTGTAGCCGCGTTCGAATCGGAACTGGATGCGAGCAGTGCGGGCAGCGATGCAGCGGCCACCGCAATCGTGAGGATGGAGTGTATCAGGTGCTTGTGCATGGGTGTGTCCTTTCAATCGGCCGGCGGCTCATTGGGAAGTCTCCACCTGGCGCAAGAGAGCGCGCGCCTGGTCATCCCGGCCCAATCGGTGCATGAGTTTTGCCAGTTCGAACGTTTCGCGGGGAGTGGGTCTGCGGCGCTGCAACTCCTCCAGCACGGGAAGTGCCTCCTTGTACTTTCCCGCCCCGGACAGCGCTCCGGCATAGCCGGCCAGCAGGCGGTCGTCGCGCAGCCCCTGCTGGTACGCGGAGCCGTAGAACCGCGCGGCCTTCTTGTAGTCGCGCTTTTCGAGCAGCGCATCCGCATATTCGCGGACTACGGCGGCGTTTCCCTGGAAAGCCGGCAGCGCACGCTCGTACTCCTTGCATGCGCGCTTCAGATCACCCGAGCCCTTTACCGCCCGCGCCAGTGCGAGTCCGGCTTCGCCATTCGACGGCATCGCGTCTCGCGCCCGCTCGAGGGGACCCACGGCCTCGGCGTAGTTCTTTGCCGCCAGCAGTGCCCATCCGTATTGCAGGTTCAGCTTCGGATCGGCGGGCGATTTCGCCAACAGGCTGCGATACAACGGCAGTGCGCCGGACCAATCCTTGCGGGCCGCGTACAGATCGGCCAACTCCAGGGAGAGTTCCCTGTCGCCCGGGCTGCCGGCGAGCAACCCGCGGATTTCCGCTTCGGCCTCGGTGTTGCGGCCCGCACGTGCGAGGGCGAACGCATAGTCACGCCGGTCGCTCGCTGTCATCAGCGGTGCGACACCCGGGCGCTGGAACATGCCCACAGCCTGTTCCGCCTTCCCCTCCCAACTCAGCACGCGAGCCAACTCACGCGACGCCTCGAGATCGTCCGGCCGCAGAGTCAGGTACTCGCGGTAGTGCGCCTCAGCCTGCGGCCAGGCGCCGGACTCGGTTGCCTCGATGCGCGCCAGCGAAATCATCGCGTTCGTGTTTTTCGGACTCAGTTTCAGCGTTCGTTTGTACTCCTCCAACGCGATCGCCTGGCGCCCGGCCCGGTACTCCCCGGCCGCCAGCCCGAGTTGTGCGTCCACATACCGCGGATTGAGGGCAAGAGCCTCGCGATAATTCACCAGTGCCTGTTCCACCTTGTTCTTGTTCAGATAGTCGTTCGCGACAGTGGTGAGTTGCTGCCACTGCGGCGGACCCGCTTGAGCCGGAGGGTTCAGCGCGGGAGCCGGCACCCTCTGCGCGCCGAACCGCAGGTATCCGGCGATCACGTAGCTCGAGAGCACGACGATGCCGCACAACAGCAGCAGCCGGCCCAGTCTTCTGCGGAACAGTTCGATACGCATCAGCGGAACATTAAGAGCGCGGATTACCCTTGTACTGCGTAGCACGGACCCTGCCAATCACGCGGAGCGCACCTTTCCGCGCGGACGCGCCGCGCGAGTTGTAGTTTCCCGCACGTTGCGCCGCGCAACGGTGTCATTTCTACCGCGCACATCTTACTCACGCCGCCGCGCCAATCCCTGTAACATGAAGATCTGCCCGGAGGGAAGACCGTGATCGCTCTACGCCCCGCCATCTGGATCGCCGCCGCCGCGGTAGTGGCCGCAAACGGCCAGGAACCGCACCTGACACCCCACGCGACCGCCGCGCATCCCATCCTCGCCATCGGTTCGCCGGCGCCGGACTTTGCGCTGCCCGGCATCGACGGCAAGGTCCATAGGCTCGCCGAGTACCAGAGCCCCATCCTGGCGGTGATGTTCATCTGCAATCACTGCCCCACCTCACAGCTTTACGAAGGACGCATCAAGAAACTGGTGGACGACTATCGCTCCAAGGGCGTGGACTTTGTCGCGATCCAGCCCAACGACCCCAACGCCATCCTGCTCTCCGAACTCGGCTACACCGACGTGAGCGACAGTCTGGAGGAGATGAAGATCCGCGCCGCGTACCGCCACTTCAACTTCCCTTATCTTTACGACGGCGAAACGCAGGCCGCCGCGCAGGCCTACGGCGCGCAGGCCACGCCGCATGTCTTCGTATTCGATCGAGAGCGCAAACTGCGCTACGAAGGCCGCGTGGATAACGCGCAGCGCGAGTCGCTGGTGAAAATCCACGATATGCGCGACGCGCTCGATGCGATGCTGGCCGGCAAGCCCGTGGCGGTGCCGCACACGCCGGCGTTCGGCTGCTCCACCAAGTGGAAATCGAAGATCGACAGCCAGCTTGCCGAACGAAAGAAGATCGAAGCCGAGCCGGTGACCGTGGCCGCGGCGGACGCCGCGGGCCTCAAGGCGCTGCGCGCGAACTCCACCGGCAAAGTGCTGCTGATCAACTTCTGGGCCACGTGGTGCGGCCCGTGTCTCACCGAGTTCCCCGACCTGGAGACGACGTTTCGCATGTTCCGGCGCCGCGATTTCGACCTGGTGACGGTTTCGACCAACTACCCCGACGAACGGGCCGGCGTGCTCAAGATCCTGACGCAGCAGCACGCTTCCAGCCGCAACCTGCAATTCGCCACCGAGGACACCTACGGTTTGCAGGCGGCCTTCGACGCCAGGTGGGACGGCGGTGTGCCGTTCACCATGGTGATCGCGCCCGGCGGCCAGGTGTTGTTCGAGCAGCAGGGCGAAGTGGATATCCTCGCGCTGCGCCGCGTGATTCTGGCCAATCTGGAGAACGACACCTACGCCGGACACCCGGCGTACTGGGCGGCGAAGTAATGCTTCCCGGTTCTAAGGATTCGCCACCGGGAAGTTCCAGCCGCGGCGGATCGCGATCGTGCGCAGGGCGAAGCACAGCAGCGCGCCTGCGACCGCCGTGGGCGCCGCCGGCAGATGCAGCCGGTCGCCGGCCACCACAACCGTAGAGGCGGCCAGCGCCGCGACCGCGTAGACATCGGCGCGCAGCACGGCGGGGACATCCGACACGAGCACATCGCGCACCAGGCCGCCGCCGATTCCGGTGAGCATGCCGAGCAGCGCCGCCGCCACCGGACCGAGATGATAGGCGAGTGCCTTCCCCGCCCCGGCCACCGCGAACAGGCCGAGTCCGGCGGCGTCGAAGACCAGCACCGGATGCTTAAGGCGGTTCACCGCGGCGAACCAGCGGAACGTGATCAGCCCGGCGGCGATGGATGCCGCAAGGTAGCGCCAGTCCTGGATCGCGGCGGGCGGAGTGGCTCCGATCAACACGTCGCGGGTGATGCCGCCTGCGGTCGCGGCAGCGAAGGAGAGCACCAGGACACCGAAGAGATCGAGGCGGTGCCGTACGCCCGCCACCGCGCCGCTGATGGCGAACACGAAGGTGCCGGCGAGGTCGAATGTCTGCAGCAGGGCACCGAGCAGAATCTTCTGGTCGACCGGAATCGGAATCATGGGATCGTCCTCACGGCAGGGTCACCACACCGGTGGCCCGCAGCCGGACTGCGTCGCCGGCGGGCAGTTTCCAGTCGCGATCGAAGCGCCCCTCGGCAAGCACGTTGGCGATCCCGCCGCGGAACAGTATGTAATCGCCGAAGGTGCTGAGCAGGCGGTACTGCGCGGGAGCGAAGCGGTAGCCGCCGCGATTGGCGTCGTCGGCGCCGGTCCACCACGGCAGGCCCGCGCTGACCACCACGTAGCGGCCGTTTACGGGCGCGATGAAGGTCATCCCGTAGTCGGCCGCTCCCGGGTTCAGTTCCATCGGGAGGTTCGCGGCAAAGCGCGCGATCAGGGTATTGGTACCGCGGTTGCCGAACAACACCAGGTTGGCGCCGGCGATCTCGCCGTCGGTCACGTCGCGATCGGCGCGGATCTCCGCATGCAGATTGACCCGCGCACGCAGGCTGTTCCACACCGCGCCGGATTCCACCATGGCGCGGCGGCGTGCCGTTTCCCGTTCGCCGGGATGGTCCGCCGTGCCGTACACCCAGATGGAGCGCGCGCGAAACGCATCCACGATGGGGCCTTCGAGTCCCGCGCGCTTGCCCCCGGCGGCGCGGACGCCTTGCGTCCAGCGTGCGCCGGTCTTCACGAAGGAGAGGGGAGCGCCCGCGCGCAAGCGCACGGTTTCTCCATCCACCTCGACTGTGCGCGCCGCGGTGCTGAGGGTGAACGCGTCCAGATTTCGGGTGGTGACTTTGATCGCGGCGCCGTCGCGCGCGGCTTCCACGGTGGCCGGAATTCCCGGGGTGAGGCCGTCGACCCGCACCCAGTAGGCGCCCGGATAGCGGTAGGATTCGGTGGTGAAGCGCACGCGGCCGGGGTCGCGGACGCGGCGTCGCGCGGCGAACCAGTCCATGAGCGCGGTCCCGCGATAGGCGAAGTCCCAGGCGTTGTGACGCGCGCCGGGGTACTCCACATAATCCACCGGCACTCCGAGTTCGAGCAGGCGCTTCTGCCACTGGCGCGAGGATTCCACCGGCACCAGCGGATCCTGCTCGCCGTGGAACAGGCGGATCGGGAGGTGGAGGGCGTTGCCCGCGAGGGGCCCGCTGCCGGGGATAACCGCGGCGCACAGCGGCGCCACCGCCGCCCATACGTCGGGGCGGGTCAGCGCCATCCAAAGCGCGCCGCCGCCGCCCATGGAGGCGCCGGTCAGGTAAACGCGGTCCGGGTCGACGGAGTAGTGGCGCTGCACGTCGGCCAGCGTGTCATACACGTCCTGCTCGGCGACGCCCTGGTAGCCCATGTTGCCGCGCGCGGTGGGGCAGGCGATGACAAACTCGATGTCGGGAAGCACCGGCAGGGTTGTGAGCACCTGAAGGGTGGTCTCGCCGTAGCGGGCCGGAAGCCCGAAGATGTGCTTCAACTCGGCGATGTGGTTGGAGTCTTCCTCGTGCAGGGCTAGAATCAGGGGATACCGGCGCGCGGGATCGTAGGAGCGCGGGGTATAGACGGCGTACTCCTGTTCGGTGCCGTCGGCCGTGGAGCGAAAGGTGGCCAGCCGGGGTCCGCCGCGAGGGGGTTGCGCGAAGGCAGCGACCGCGATCGCACAGACCAGGCTTGCGTACCACACCCTACGCATGGGCCTCCGGGGCGTTCGGTTCTGGCGGATCGAGGTTCATCGCGCTTCTTCCAGACTACCGCCGTGGAGCCGCGTTCGAAGGGGACTGTCCTCGCGCCGCGCCGACGTGAGTGGGGAGCGTTGATAACCATGGTTAGCCGGCCGGTACCGTCGTAGTACGCAATCTCCCTGGGCAGGACAGCCGCACTAGTTTTAAATAGCTGAGAAGACGTATGAACCCACACACCATCCCGTACTTCGCAGGCACACTATTCCTCGCGCTGGTGTTTCTCTCCAAGTGGAAGGGCCGGCACGATTCGTCGGCGCGTATGAACCGGGGACTCGACTCCTATCTCTCCGGCCGGCAGAGCCCCGAATTGGGGCCGCGCCGGACCATCCTGAAGCGGCTGGACCAGAGACGCGGATGATGGCAAACACGCCGCGCCGCGATCAGGCGCCCTGGTGGGAACGCTCCCACTCCCGCTCGGCGCGCAACCAGTCCTCCTCGGCGCTGCCGCCCCGGCGCCCGCGGGCGTCCCAGTAGGAATACGCGAGGAGAGCGATCTCCTCGCGCCGCCGGGCAGATCTTTCCTCGGAATTTTCAGGCTTGCCGTCGTTCCACTGCCGTCGAAACCTCGGGGTGTGACTCTTTCCGCAAAAATGGGGCATCGGTGTTTTGGCGAGAATTATCGTTATACCAAACCGCGCGTCCCCGAAACTACCCCGGCCGGTTCACCCCGGCCGGTTCCCAGGTCCGCGGACGCGGCGGCGGGCACGGTCTCCCCCGCGGCCCACCGCTCTCCCCCGCGGGCGTTATTCCTCCTTGTGGCTCCTACGCCGCATGAAAATCACGGCGCCGAACAGAACCGCAATCACCGCGCAAACCAAACGAACCGTCATCGAATCCATAGTCATGGTCCTTTCTGAAGTGTCTTATCGGCGAATTACGTGTTTTCGATCATTGGAATCAGATCCCGCACCAGCCGCGTGATCACCGGCCCCACCGTTACCGCGAACAGCGAGGGCAACACGCAAAAGAAGATCGGGAATACCAGTTTTACGGCCAGCTTCGAGGCCTGCTCCTCGGCGCGCTGCCGGGCCATGGTGCGCAGATAGTCGGCGTGCCCGCGCA
This sequence comes from Acidobacteriota bacterium, assembly GCA_018268835.1. Classification (GTDB taxonomy): domain Bacteria; phylum Acidobacteriota; class Terriglobia; order Bryobacterales; family Bryobacteraceae; genus Solibacter. Next base: position 25,223 of record JAFDVU010000064.1, read on the forward strand.
GGCTCTGGGCGATGCTGGTGCCGAAGCGGTCGGTCTGCACCAGCACGGCCACCAGCTTCTTTACGTCTTCCACCCCGGTGCGTCCGGCCAGATTGTGCAGCGCCTCGGCGCGGCGCTTGCCTGCGCGCAGTTCCAGGTTGACCAGCGACAATTCCTCGCTGATTTCCGGGTGCGCCGCCATCAATTCCCTGGCCACCTGCAGGATCGCCTGATCCATCCCCAAACCGCTCTCCACGCAGACCACCATCAGGTCCAGCGCGTTGGGCAGTCCCTTTTCGATCTGGTGAGCGCGGCGCCGGATGCGGACCGACAGGTACTGCGACGGTGCCATGAACCCGAACCAGCCCATCGCCCCCACCAGCAGGAAGGTATTCTCATTGTGGTTGTGCAGCCCCACGAACAGGGCCAGGCCTCCCAACACCACCACGCCCACCGCGCGAAACCCGTAAAAGTAGCGGCCGGCATGGGGATTGCGGAAGCCGGCGCGGATCAGTCGGCGCTTGAGCGCGGGCTGGTCCTTGGAGGAGGCCGGCACCATGGTACCGATGCGCGCCACCAGTTCCCGCCACACCAGCCACGGGGAAGGCAGCACCGGGACACGGGCCGCGGCCTCCGGGCGCAACCGCCGCACCGCCTGGGAGCGGACCGCGTCGAGATACGACCCCAGCACGACACTCCCGCCGACCACCAGAATAAACACAAACCCCGTCAATATCTCCACCATGCCGCCACCTCCACCTTCTAACTTCCCGCTCCTAAGGGCTCGTCATGAAATAACTGTGCCAGCCCGCTGGGACCGCTCACTTACGTTCGCGACTCTGTACCGGGCGCTGAGCCGCGAACCGCGAGGAAGCGGCTGGAACAATCACTTTCAAGTCTCGATCATGACGATCTTCTTGATGATCAAATACCCGACGCATTGCAGCCCCAGCGCCGCCGCCAGGAGCGTGTGTCCGGCCGGATCGTCCACGAAAAAGCGCGCGTAACTGGGGTTGACCACGAACATGAGCACGCCGACGCCGATCGGAATCGCCGCCAGGATGCGGCCTGACATCAGGCCCTGCGCGCTCACCGCACGGATGCGCGCGCGCAGTTTGAAACGCTCGCGGATGATCTGGGCGAGTTTATCGAGCAACTCGGCCAGGTTACCTCCGGTGCGCTTCTGCAGCAGCACCGCCGAGACGAAAAACTGCACATCCATCGAGGGAATGCGCTGCGAGAGCTTGCGCAAGACGATATCGAGCGGCTGGCCCAGGTTCTGCTCTTCGAAGGCGCGGCGGAACTCACTCGCCAGCGGATCGCTGAATTCTTTGTGGGTCATCTCCATGGCCACGGAGAAAGCGTGCCCGGCGCGCATCGACCGCGAGACGAACTCCAGGCAATCGGGGAACTGCTGTTCGAAGGCGAACACGCGTTTGCGCGCCGCGCCTCGGACGTACATCAGGGGCAATAGCGCCGCGCCGGCTCCGGCGCCGATCGCGGCCAGCGGCATGCCGTTCGCCGTGGCCAGGGTGACCGCGCCGAAACCGAACAGGAACAGGGCCAGGCAGCGCTGCAACAGCCCGGCCGGTCCCCACTTGAGGGCCGCCGTTTCGAGCAGGCGCGCCGCCTTCTGTTTGAGCTTCACACGTTCCAGAAGGCGCGCGCTGAGACGGCCGTGAGCCTCTCCGGCGGCCTCGATCAGCCGCGGGCGCCGCGCCAGCGGATCTTCCTTTTCGCGCGGGCGCGGCGCAAGGCGCTTCACCGCCAAAGCCGCGTCGCGCCGCTCCAGCCGCGCCCACAACCACGAGTGGGTCAGCAGGGCGGTCACCACCGCCACCAGGAAGTAGGCCGGCATCACGATCCTCCGATCTCCACCACCTCGTCGAACATGTCCAAGGGCAACTTCACGCCGGCGGCCACCAGTTTCTCGTTGAACTTGGGCAGGATGCCGGTAGCCAGGAAACGCCCCAGCACCTTGCCGTCGCCGGAGAGCCCGCGCTTTTCGAAGACGAAGATGTCCTGCAGCGTCACGATCTCCCCCTCCATCCCGGTGACCTCGGTGATATTGGTGACCCGCCGCGACCCGTCGCTCAGACGCGAACACTGCACCAGGATGTGGACCGCGCTGGCAACCTGCTGGCGGATGGCCGCCAGGTGCATGTTGGCGTTGGCCAGCGTGACCATCACTTCCAGGCGCGACACCGCGTCGCGCGGCGTGTTGGCGTGGACCGTGGTCAGCGAGCCGTCGTGGCCCGTGTTCATGGCCTGCAGCATGTCCAGCGCCTCCTCGCCGCGCACCTCGCCCACGATGATGCGGTCGGGCCGCATGCGCAGGCTGTTGATGAGCAACTGGCGCTGGCGTACCGCGCCGGTCCCTTCCACGTTGGGCGGACGCGTCTCCAGCCGCGCCAGGTGCGGCTGTTTGAGCTGCAGTTCGGCGGCGTCCTCGATGGTGACGATGCGCTCGCGCGGCGAAATAAAGCAGGAGAGCGCATTTAGCAGCGTGGTCTTGCCGGCGCCGGTTCCGCCGGAGACGATGATATTCAGCCGCGCCTTCACCGCGGCTTCGAGCAGCGTCATCATGCCCGGCGTCAGGGCGCGCTTTTCCACCAGGTCCGGCGGCGTCAGCTTATCCGTGCCGAAGCGGCGGATCGAAAGCAGCGGACCGTCCACGGCCAGCGGCGGAATGATCGCGTTGACGCGCGAGCCGTCGCTCAGGCGGGCGTCCACCATCGGGTTCGACTCGTCGATGCGCCGCCCCACCTGGCTGACGATGCGGTCAATGATGCGCAGCAGGTGGCCGTCATCGTGAAACTGCACGCTGGTCAGTTCCAGTTGCCCGCGGCGCTCCACGTACACCTGGCGATGGCCGTTCACCAGGATGTCGCTCACGGTGGCGTCGCGCAGCAGGGGCTCGAGCGGTCCCAGCCCGAAGACTTCGTGCAGCACCTCGTGGCTGAGCAGGTTCTTCTCGGCCGCGGTGAGCAGGTTCGGCTCCTCTTCGAGCATCACCAAAACCGCCTGCCGCACCTCGCCGCGGATGCTTTCGTTGTCGATCCCGGCCAGCGCTTCCAGGTTGATCCGTTCCAGCAGCTTGCGGTGGAGCCTGAGCTTCAGCTCCTGGAATTCAGGATTGGCCGAGGTCCGGCCGGGCACCTGGCCGAGGAGCCGCTGCTCCCAGCTCGATTCCGCCGGCGATGCCAGGGTACTCATCGTTTTCCACTCCCCGGAGCGAACGATTCCACGGTTTTCACCTTGCCGCGGATGATGACGATCTCGTCGGGCTCGTCACGCCGCGGCGGGGCTTCCACCGCGGCCACCTGGCGCACCGGCGGGGCCGCGGGCCGACGTGCAGCTTCGCGCCGGCGCGGCGCGGGTGCGGCATCGCCGGGTGGCGGTACGGCGCCGGCCGCTACCGCTGTGCCGAAGATTTCGTGCAACTGCCGCCCGTGCGTGGTCGCCACCTGGCGGTCGGTCGAGTTGCGCAACACGAGCTGGATGTGGCCCTCGTTGTTGGCCAGGGTCAGCGCTTCGGCCTCCTGCGGGTTGACCAGCAGGGTGACCACCGGCGTGGTGATCGCCTGGCTCTTGCCATCGGTCTGGATGGTCTGCCCGGCGCTCAGCACCTGTACGTCCTGCAACACCGTGCGCGTGATCGTATCGTTCTGGTTGGGCGGCCGTCCCGTCAACAGCACGTCCACCCGCATGCCGGGCAGCACGAACCCGGCCACCCCGACCACGTCGTTTACCCGCACCGACATGGCGCGCATTCCCTTGGGGATCATCGGTGCCAGCCCCAGACCGCTGCCCTTGGCCGCCACCCGCGCCTCCACCACCGGTTCGTCCGGCTGGATCGGGCTGATGACGGGCCGGTCCAGAACATCGTCGACGCGAGTGAACGCCCCGGCGGGAATCATGCTGGCCGGCACCGCGCGCATCTTGATGTTGTCGCGCGAGACCGTGGCGCCGACCGGCAGCACCGCCGCCGCCACCACGATCTGCTTCTGGCCTTCGGCGCGGGCGCGCGTCCCGCCGCCGCCGGCGATCCGGTAAAAAAACCCGGCTACGACGGCGCCCCACACCAGGCTCACCGTCAGCACAATGAAGAATCTGCGATTCACGTTCATCACGAACCTCCTCCCACAAGACTCACCCACACTCCGGCCACGATCGCAGGCGCATAGGGGATGGCGCGCACGCCACGCACCATCGCGCCCAAAGCCCAGAAAGCTCCGGCGGCCGCGCCGAAGACCGCCGCCGCCAGGATTCCCGAGGGTCCCAGCAGCGAGCCGAAAGCCGCCATCAGTTTCACGTCCCCACCGCCGAGCGCGCCCACCAGGTTGAGCGGCAACAGGAGCAGGAATCCCGCCGCGGCGCCGGCCAGCGCGGCGCCCAGCCCGTGCCACCCGTGCGCCGCGCCACAGAGCACTCCGGCCGCCACGCCGGCACCGGTCAGCCAGTTGGGGATGCGGCGGCGGCGCAGATCCTCGATCGATGCCACCAGCCCCAGCACACCCGCGATCCACCAGACCGCCGTCATGTTCCGCCTCCCTGCCTCACGTAAAGCACCGAGAGCCGGTCGACGTACACCTGGCGCCAGCCCGGTTCGCGGTCGAGCGTGGTGGCCAGCGGCCAGTCGCGAGGCAACAGCGCCACGGCGAAGCGGTAGCGCTCCACCAATTCCCGCCAGCCGGGCCCGGCCGACAGCAGTTCGCGGTAATCGCCGCCAACCTGGGGGCCGAAGAAATCGCTGCGGCCGTCGAAGAAGACTCTCTGCCGCGGATACAACCGATAAATCAGGTAATCCGCCCACTGGTCGCTGGTGAGCACGCGCGGCGGCGGGCCCGCCGGCACCAGATGCGCCAGATTGCGCTCCACTGCGGCCACCGGGAAGCGCGCGTCCGGGAAGTTGGATGCCGGCAGCGAGACCATCACCGCCAGCACGGTGGCCACCGCCGGCCATACGCCGGTCCGAGCGCGCCCGCCGAAATCCATGGCGAAGCCACGCAGCATCGCCACGGCGGAGTCCCTGCCGGCGCGCTCCGCGGCCCGCCGCCAGGCTGCTTCCGCCACCTGCGCCGCCACCGGAGCGGCCACCATCGCAAACAGCGGGATGTGGCGCGCCGAGCGCAGCGAAAGGAATCCCCACACGAACACCAGCACGGCGTCGAAGCGCTCGGCGCGCGCAGCCACCGCCACGGAAACCATCAGCAGCAGCGCGTACACCACCATGCCCTCGGAGCGGATATTGGGCGACTGGAACTCCTGCACGTGGTCCATGACCCAGCCCGAACTCAGGTAGCGGGCCACGTGCGCGTGCAGGCCCCACCCGTAAGGGTTGAACAGGCTGGCGAGGGAGCAGCCGGCGGTCAGTGCGGCGTAGCGGCGGACCCGGGTCCAGTTGCGCGCCGCTGCCTCCACCATCGCCAACAGCGCCAGGGTGCCGCACCAGGCGATAAATCCGGCATGCAGGTTGGTCCACAGCGCGGTCAGCGGCACTAGCAGCCACACCCATGGACGGGGCCGCGTCCGGTCGGCTTCGAGCATCCACAGGGCCACGCCGTAGAGCAGGATGGAAACGACGTGCGGGCGCGCCAGATAGTGGATGCTGGAGGCGCTGACCGCCGCCATGGTCGCGCCCAGCGCCACCGCCAGGCCGCATCCGCGCGCCAACTGGCGGGCGAAGAGCACCGCCGCGGCTAATGCCAGCACGACGCCCGAGAACGCCGCCACGCCGGCCACGCCTCTCCAGCGCCACACCAGCGCGAACAGCACGTCGCTACCCCATTCCCAGGCGTACCAGGGCTGCCCAGCGCGGCTGAAGGAGAACGGATCCGCCACCGGGATCCGCCCGTTGTCCAGGATCAGTTCGCCGGTGCGGATGTGCCAGCCCGTGTCGCCGTCGCCCAGCAGTGCCCCGATGCCCGCCGGGCGCGCAAACGCGGCCACCAACAGGACGCAAAAGAACACGTCCACCACCGACGGTACCAGGCGCCACCGGCTGCCCCATGCTGTGGAAACGACAGACATTTGGTCTCGATTAAGCTTTTCGGCGGAGATCGCGGAAATGTGAACCGTCTCCTGGTACTGGAACCCTTACTATGGAGCGGGCCTTTAGCCGCGTTATATCGTCATGCATCTGAACCGGTATGGCGCTGCTCGTAACCTTCTTCGGACTGCAATTCTTCGATGGCGCGACCACGCTGGCGTTTCTGCGCCACGGGGTGGCGGAGGCCAATCCGCTGGTTACTGCCTTGATGGCACTGCAGCTCTCGCCCGTCCTGGCGCTTGTGGTGGTCAAGCTCGGCGGCTGCGTACTCGGTCTCTACGCGTGGCGGAGCCGCCGGATCCGCCTGCTGCGCCTGGCCAATCTGTTCTTCGCCGCATGCGTGGCTTGGAACCTGGTGGCGCTGGTTCGCGCCTAAGGCGTCGGCGGACCGCACCCCCCACAGCTCAGAACGTCACTTCGACCACCGTGGTAGCGCGTAGCGGTTTGCCGTCGTGCAGTTCGGGACGGAAGGTCCAGCGGCGCACGTTGGCTTCGGCCGCCTTCATTAACTTGCGCGTGCCACTGACCGCGCGGGCCGATTCCACGCTCCCGTCCTCGCGCACCGTGGCCACCACCCGCACGGTGCCGTGACGGCCGCGTCCGGCGAAGGCGGGGACGCGCGTCACCGGCTGCGCCGGTTCGATGCGCCGCGGTCCGGGGTGCCAGAGCAGGAACGACACCTCGGTTTCGATCTCCGCCGGCACCGCGGTGAACTGCCAGCCGCGCACGGCTTCCACCGCCGCCGGCGCCAGCAGCTTCGGACCGCTCAACGCCGTCACCGCCGCCGGGCGGCCGTCTTCGTCGACGGTCACGCGCAGCCGCACCGTGCCCTCCACGCGCTGCCGGAGCGCTTCCTCGGGATACACCGGTTCGGGCGAGTGCAGCACTTCCGGTACACCCGACTCGGTGACCTCGACCACGTTCGGTTCCGGCAATACGTACCCGGGCGGCGGCGGGCGAAAGCCCCAGATCACCGCGGCGAGGTAGGCCAGGGGCAGGCCGACCCCCTTGAGCCACCTCACGGCAAGCGCGCTTCCGGCCGGGAGCGATTCATCGGCGCGGCGGCGGGCAGAATCAGGAAACGCGGCACGCGCCCATCATAGCGAAAGTCATGCGCCGGTTCCCAAATCCGGACACCGCCGCTTGCGCCGTTCGCCTGTTTTCATTAACTTGAATCGGGAAGCCGCCGTGCAACCAGGCTATTCCGCCATGAATTTCGTCAACGATCTGCGTTTCGGCCTGCGCAGCATGCGCAAAGCGCCGGGCTTCGCCCTGACCGCCGTGGTGACAATGGCCCTGGGGATCGGCGCCACGACGGCTATTTACAGCGTGTCCGATGCCATGCTCTGGAAGCCGGTACCGGTCCCGCACCTGGAAACGCTGGTCACCATCGTGCAACGCAACCCGGAGACTACGTTCGACTTCGACAGCGTGACCGCCGCCGACATTGCCGATATCGGGCGGCAGGCGGATTCGATCGGACCGATCGCCACGTGGCAGAACGGCCTCGCCAACCTGGCCGGTGCCGGGGCGGAGCCGGAGCGTGCGATCCAATACCTGGTGAGCGCGAATTTCTTCGATGTAATCGGGGTACAACCGGCTATCGGGCGCGGGTTCCGGCCGGGCGAAAACGAGCCCGGACGGCAACGCGAGATCGTGCTCAGCGACGCCCTATGGCGCAGGCGTTACGGGGCGGATCCCAACCTGCTGGGCAAGACCATCCGGGTGGACGACGAGGACTACGTCGTGATCGGGATCGCGCCGCGCAAGTTCGTGTTCCCCAAAGCGAGCGAACTGTGGACGCCGTACGCGCTGACGAATGAGTTGCGCAACGACCGCCGCGGCGGGAATTTCACGGCAGGAGCGCGGCTCAAGCCGGGCCGCACGCTGGCGGACCTCTCCGCGGAACTGGACGTGATCGGCACGCGCCTGGCCGCGCAGTATCCGGAAACCAACCGCGTGCGCCGTTTCATGGCCTGGAGCGCCCACCGATATCTGATCGGAGAATACAACCGGCGGTACCTGGGAATGCTGTTCTACGCCGTGCTGTTCGTGCTGCTGATCGCCTGCGTCAACGTGGCCAACCTGCAGTTCGCGCGCGCCACGGGACGCATGCGCGAGGTGGCGCTGCGCACCGCGCTGGGTGCGTCCCGCGCGCAGATTGTGGCGCAACTGGTCACCGAGAGCCTGCTGCTTGCGCTCGCCGGAGCCGCGCTCGGCCTGGGGGTCGCCTACTGGGGACTGGACCTGATTCGCGCCGGCATGCCCGCCGAAGTCGCGCGCTACATCGTGGGCTGGAACGAGATCAACCTGGACGGACGCGCCCTGCTGTTCACCTGCCTGGCGGCTCTGGCCGCCGGAGTGCTCTCCGGACTGGCGCCGGCGTGGCAATCGTCGCGGCCGGACCTGGCTGGAGCGCTGAAGGAAGGCGGGCGCACGTCGGCGGGACGCGCGCGGCATCGTCTGCGCCACATCCTGGTCGCCGCCGAAGTATCGCTGGCGGTGGTCCTGCTGATCGGCGCCGGCCTGATGGTGCGCGGCTTCGACTCGCTGGTGCACGCCGCGACCGCCGTGGAGCCGTCCACGATCCTGACGCTGCGCCTGGCTCTTACCGACGCGAAGTATCGCGAGCCCTATCAACAGCGGGCATTCTATAACGCCGTGCTGGAGCGCGCCGCGGCGATTCCCGGGGTGCGCGCGGCGGTGGCGGCGCTTGCCCTGCCCCACACCGACCACTGGACCAGCCGCGGGTACCGCATCGAAGGCCGCCTGCCCGATCCCACGCATCCGGTCGAGTCCATGTACCAATCGGTGACCGCCGGCTATTTCGCTGCCATGCACATCCCGCTGCGTGCCGGCCGCTTCTTCGACACGCACGACGGCGCCGGTGCGCCGCGCGTGGCCGTGATCAGCGAGCGTATGGCGCAGCGCTACTGGCCGGGGGAACCGCCGCCGCTCGGCAAGAGAATCCGCACGGGGACCGGGAACGACGCGCAGTGGACCACCATTGTCGGGGTTGCCGGCGACGTGATGTACGATGTCATGGAACGCAGTCCGCACCCCGTACTCTACGTTCCGTTTGAACAGGATCCGCACTTGTGGATGGATATCGGGCTGCGTACCGCGGGCGATCCGGCGCGCTACGGCGCGGCAATCACCGCGGCCGTGCGCAGCGTGGATCCGGAGCAGCCGGTAACCTACCTGTTCCCGATGGACACC
>JAFDVU010000065.1 GCA_018268835.1 Acidobacteriota bacterium
GCGGACCGAAGTTGCACGAGTCGACCAGCCCCCAGGTGCAGACGCTCTTCACCGGAGCCCAGGGCGAAACGGTCCTCAAGCCGGGTTTGGGGGCGGCGATCTCGCTCACGGCACGGAAATACTCGATGCCGATGCTGGTGAGACTGCTGAGCACGATCGGCCAATCCGGCCCGGGCATCGACGAGACGGGTCTCGCCGGCGAGTACGATTTCGCGCTGGCGTGGGACAACGAAGCCGGTCCGGTCCTCTCCACCGCGCTGCACCAGCAACTCGGGCTGCAGATGAAGGCGCAGAAGGTGCCGGTGTCGACCTTCGTAGTGGACGCGGCCGAAAAGCCCGCGGCGAATTGAAGGACCCGCGCTAGCAGGCGTGGCGCTGGTGCTGTTCGTGGGCGGGCAGGGCGCCGCAGCCGCCTTCGCCGGGGGCGCACCCGGCGTGCTCGAACTGGATGGTGGTGTGGCCGATGTCGAACCGGGCCCGCAACATCTCGTTGATGCGGCGCAAAATGGCCTGGCTGGCCGACGGCGGCACGTCGTCGATCTGCACGTGGCAACTGAGCGCGTGGGTGCTCGAACCGAGGCTCCAGATGTGCAGGTGGTGTACGTCGCGGACACCTTCTATGGCCAGGGTGGCGGCGCTGACTTCCCCCAGGTTCATACCGCGGGGCAGGCCTTCCAGCAGGATGTTGAGCGATTCGCGCACGATGTCCCAGGCGGTGTAGGCGATCAGGACGGCCAACAGGATGGAGAGAATGGGGTCGACCTGCTGCCAGCCGGTGAAGCGGATGACGACGGCGCCGGCGATGATGGCGACGCTGCCGAGCGCGTCGCCGAGCATGTGAATGAACGCGCCGCGCACGTTGAGGTCGCCGTGGCTGGCGCCGCGCAGCGCGAGCATGATGCCGGTGTTGACCGCGAGGCCGAGGCCGGCCACCGCCATCATGACGGTTTCGTGAACGGATTCGGGGGCGCGCAGCCGGGTGACCGCTTCGTAGAGGATCCACAGCGACAGCCCGACCAGGGTGAGGGCGTTGATAAAGGCGGCCAGCACGCCGGCGCGATGGTAACCGTAGGTCTTGGTTTCGTCGGCGGGCTTGGATTCGAGGTAGACGCCGGCCCAGGCCAGGCCGAGAGCCAGCGCGTCAGTGAAATTGTGGCCCGCATCGGAGAGGAGGGCGAGGGAGTGCGCCTGAATTCCGGCGACCAGTTCCACGACCACGAAGAGCGTGGTGACGATCAGCGACCAGCGCAGGATGGAGCCCGTGCCGTGATGATGATGGTGGTGGTGTCCGTGGCCGTGTGAATGCACGCGGCGGCTCCTAAACCTACAGTCTACTCCCGCGCCAGAATGCCGGCGGCTTCCTCGGCGGTGGCGCCGGAGTGGACGATGGCCATGAGGGCGCGGGTCATGCGGCGGGGATGGGGGTGTTGAATGATGTTGCGCCCGTAGACGATGCCGCGCGCGCCCTGGCGCATGAACTCGCGGGTGCGTTCGAAGACGGCGAGTTCGTTCATGCGGCCTCCGCCGCGGGCCAGCACCGGGATGCCGCCGGCGGCTTCGACGAGGCGGTGGAAATCGGCCGCGGCGGCGGGGGGATCGCACTTGACGAGGTCGGCGCCGAGTTCGACGGCCTGGCGGACGAGCGCGGCGATGGCGGTGGCGTCGGCGGAGCTTTCGTAATCGCCGCGCCGTCCGGGTTCGAGCACGAGCGGTTCGATCATGAGGGGCATGCCGAAGCGGTCGCAATCCGGGCGGGCGGCGGCGATGTTGGCCAGGCACTGGCGGTAGAGGGACGTCTGGCCGGGGGCATAGAAGAGGTTGAGCACGAGCGCGGCGGCGTCCCAGCGCAGGGCGGTTTCGACGGGGGCGGCATTGAGCAGGCAGAAGAGCTCGGCGGGACGGTCGGGTCCATAGAGATTGGAGCTGTCGCCGCGGAGCACGAGCGCGGGTTTTTCGCGACCGGCGCGGTGCTGGAGCAGGCGCGCCTGTCCGGGGCCGAGTTGGATGGCGTCGGGCGCGGCGTCGACGAGGGTGGCGACGGCGCGGGGCAGGTCTTCGATGCCGGCGAGGAACTCGGGATTGTGGAAGACGCCGTGGTCCACGGCCACGTCGAAGCAGTTGCCGTCGGGGGCGAAGAGCCGTTCGAGTCTGGGCTTGGCGTTCATGCTCTTCCAGTTTGCCTCAGTTGCCGCGCGGTTTCTCCGGGGCGTATGATCCGGTTATCCGGAATCGAGGGGTTGCCGCCGGGAGGGGCGCAATGGTGGATTTCTTCAGAGAGCTGTTTTCAACCAATTTCATGCCGCACGGCATGTGCTACCTGTGGGATCCCGGAGTCCTCTGGCTCAACGTGCTCTCCGACGTCGCGACGGCGGCGGCGTATTACGCGATTCCGATTCTGCTGTTCCGCTTCGCGCGGCAGCGACGCGACGTGTCCTTTCAAGGGATCTTCCTGGCGTTCGGCGTGTTCATCCTGGCCTGCGGCACGACGCACCTGATGGAAGCGATCACGGTGTGGACGCCGGTTTACCGGGTGGAGGGATTGGTGAAGGCGGTGACGGCAATGGCATCCATCGCCACGTTCGCGATCCTGGCGCCGATGGTTCCGCAACTGGTGAAGCTGCCGAGCCCGGCGCAACTGGCGCAGGTCAACCAGCGCCTGGCCGGGGAGATCGAGGAGCGGCGGGCGGCGGAGGATGCGGTCCGGCGCAGCAACGAGGAACTGGAGGAGCGGGTGGCGCGGCGCACGGCCGAGCGCGAGGCGCTGCAGAGCCAGTTGATCCATGCGCAGAAGATGGAGGCGGTGGGGCGGCTGGCCGGCGGGGTGGCGCACGACTTCAACAACCTGCTCACGGTGATTCTGGGCTACAACGAGATGCTGCGGGAGAAACTGGACGGCGACACGGGGAATCGCGAGTACGCCGAGGAGGTGCATCGCGCGGCGCAACGGGCGACGGACCTGACCAACCAACTGCTGGCGTTCAGCCGGCGGCAGGTGGCGGTGCCGCGGCTGGTGGACCTGAACGTGACGGTGCGGCTGATCGATAAAATGCTGCGGCGGCTGATCGGCGAGGACGTGATCCTGGAGATGCATCTCGCAGAGAAGCTTCCGCCGGTGAAGGCGGACTCGTCGCACATCGACCAGGTGATCATGAACCTGGCGATCAATGCGCGCGACGCGATGCCCGAGGGCGGGCGCCTGCTGATCGAGACGGCGGGAACGGAGCTTTCCGGTGAGTACGCGGCCGCCCACCTGGGGGTACAGCCGGGGCACTACGTGATGCTGGCGGTGAGCGACACGGGCGTGGGCATGGACGATGCGACGCGGGCGCGCATCTTCGAACCGTTCTTCACCACCAAGGAACTGGGCAAGGGCACGGGACTGGGGCTCTCCATCGTGTACGGCATCGTCAAGCAGAACGGAGGGGAGATCACGGTGTACAGCGAGCCGGGACGCGGCACCACGTTCAAGATCTACCTGCCGGTGGTGGAAGAGGAAGCGGAAAACCGCGGCGCGGAAGCGGTGGCGGCGATTCCCGCCGGAGGGGAGACGATCCTGCTGGTGGAGGACGAAGAGCAGGTGCGCAGCCTGGTGCGGACCATGCTGTCGCGGTACGGGTACACGGTGCTGGAGGCGGCGGACGCCGGGGAGGCGCGGCGGGTGGCGGCACAGTACTCGGATCCGATCCACCTGCTGCTGACGGATGTGGTGATGCCGGGCATGGGCGGAGGGGAACTGGCCCGGGAACTGGGCGCGGCGCGTCCTGGCATGCGCATCCTCTACATGTCGGGGTACACGGAGAATGCCATCGTACGGCAGGCGGAGTTGAGTCCGGAGATGGCGTTCCTGCCCAAGCCATTCACCGCGGAGGGGCTGCACGGCAAGGTGCGCGACGTGCTGGGCCGGGAGCGGTGAGCCATGCGGGCGAGCGGGTGGCCGGCGCCAGCAGCCGGTGGTAGCTATTCTTCGTCGGGGGGCAGGTCGGGAAGGGGGCCGGCAAAAGCAGGCGCCGGGGCGGGAGCGGCGCGGCGCAAGCGGAGGACGAGCGCGCCGGTACCCACGGAGGCAAGCGCCACCAGGACCCAAGGCACCCAGTAACTCCAGGGACGCGGCAGGGTGCTGGGATCGACCAGGACTTTGGCGCCATAGCGGGCCACGTACTCGGCCAGGATGTCTTCGTCGGAGCGGCCCTGTTCCACCCATTTGGCGATCTCCAGCCGCATCTTCATAGCGATTTCGCTCTGGTGGCGGGAGACGGGCTCGGTATAGCAACAGGGCGCGAGAACGGAGTTCTCCAGGTGGGCGACACGGTCCGGCTGGGCGCCGGCGAAGGCCGGCAGGCAAGCGGCGATCACGCACCACAATACACGGAGTCTGCTGCGCATGGGACGGCCTTTACTTGACTGAAGGATGTTCTTTGATCGCGGGCTCGATCTCTTCTTTCTCGCGCCGGGACCCGGCGCAGGAGGCGGACATTCAAGTGGAGACGCCGAACCGGGGCAACACCCAGCGCAGCACCACGATATAGGCGGCGAAGATCGCCACCAGCCATAGGTCAGACATAAGTGCCTACGTCCATTGTCGCGCGAATCGGGCGCGCCCGGCGAAGGAGCGGGCGGGATATCCTTGAGCCGATCGGGAGGACCCATGGGTCCGAAACCCGCGGCGCAAGAGCGTTTCGACCCGGCGCGCGACGGGGTCATCGATCATTACCGAGGATGCCGACAAGGCGCTGCGGGACGGCGCGTTGAGCATGGCGTGGACCTGCATCGACCTGGCATTGGGCCGCGGCGTGCGCCGACGCCTGATCGCGGGCGCGCAGGCGGATTCAATCGGCCGCGACCGGGTCATGCGGCGGGGCGCCGCGGAGGCGGCACAACTCATCCACGATTTTCCCGCGCACGGCGTCGCGGAGTGCCGCGCTCTGGCGGGTTTCCCAGCCGGCGACGGCGACCTCCGGCAACACTTGCAAGTGGATGTCCTGGCGGGGGCCGAACACCCACGAATGTTTGGGGAGCGCGTTGCCGGAGCCTTCGACCACCAGCGGCAGGATGGGGACCTGTTCGCGGATGGCGAGCATGAAGGGTCCCTCGGCGAAGGGCCGGACCTGGCCATCGGGGGAGCGGCTGCCTTCGGGGAAGAAGACCACGGAGCATTGCCTGCGCAGGTACTGGCCGCACTGCATGAGTGCGCGGGCGCTCTTGCCGCGGTCGGAACGCTCGACCGGGACGTCGCCGGCCATTCTGAGCATCCAGCCGACGAGGGGCATGCGGAAGAGTTCGGCCTTGGCCAGCCACTTGGTATCGATCCTGAGGTGCGAGAGCACGGGGATATCGGCCAGCGACTGGTGGTTGCTGACGATCACGTACACGTGGTCCGGGCGCAGGTTTTCGAGGCCGACGATGCGGATGCGCCAGGGGTTGACCCGGGCAAGGGCGCGGCCGAGGCGCCGGAACCAGCGTCCGGTGCGCAGGCGGCGGGGATCGCGATCGAAGAGCCGGATGGCGAACAGCAGCGGCGTCCACAGCAGGATCAGCGCCGCGCCGGCGGTCCAGATCCAGATCGAGCGAAGAATGTGGAACAGGCGCATCGGGATGTCAGAGTCATTTTCGCCGGTTTCCCGGGATTCCGCCAGATGGGGGCGGCGTGTCTTGGCCAGCGGCCCGTGCAGAGGTGCAAAGCACCGCTTACTAACGTGCGAGGCTCCGCAGTCTCAACTGGTTACGGAGCCGCGACCGTCAGGGAGCGACTCTTGCTACGGGCTGCTAGAGGGCTAAGTTCGGGGCTCGTAGCGCATCGCCACGGCGCCGGAGCGGAACTCCAGCCGGCCGACGAGTTTCAAATCGAGATGCTTCGACAGCCCGGCGAACAACGCTGGCCCATGGCCGGCGAGCCTGGGATGCACGATGAGTTCGTACTCATCGATCAATCCCAGTTTCGCCAGCGCCAGGGGGAGTTTCACGCCTCCGGTCAACAGGCCCCTTCCGGCCTGCCGCTTGAGGCGCCGGACGGCATCGGCCAGATCCCCGCGCACGAGTTCGGCGTTCCAATCGACGCGGTCCAGGGTGCTCGACACGACGTACTTCTTCGCAGCGTCGATCGTCCGGGCGAAGGGTTCCATCCAATCGGGCCGCGCTCCCGTGGGCGCCGGCGGCCGGAATGCCGCTTCCATCATTTCGTAGGTCACCCGGCCGAAGAGGAGGGCGTCGGCGCGGTCGAGGTTCCCGGCCGCGTGACGATGCAAGTCTTCGTCCGGGGATATGGCGCGATGATCGCAGCACCCGTCCAATGTGACGTTGATGGAATACCGAAGGGGTCGCATCAGGTAAGCGGGAATCATCGTTTTGACGATTCCATCGCACACCAGGATACATCCGTTCGCCGCCGGCGGCGCGACGAAGCGCGGAGGCTACACAGCGCCGCTCAGTTCGTGCTGTAGCCATGCTTTGGCGAATTGCCAGTCCCGCCTGACGGTGCGAGGGGATGTCTTCAGGACCTCGCAGCCAACCTCATGATGATCGAGAATTTTCGCTGACTCCGTGCGGCAGGGGCGCCGCGTGGCGTCTACAGGTGGAAGCCGGACAGGCTGGCGAGCAGGACGGCGAGCACGATCAGGGTGATGACCACGTAGGTGCGGTCGCGCTCGGCGGCGAAGGCGAAGACGCTGAGGGCGACGCGTGCGATGGGGGTCGCGATCAGCATGAGCAGGCCGAGTTGGATCAGGTCCTCGGAGCGGCCGGCGGCGATCCCGGAGAACACTCCGCCGAGGTTGCGCAGTTCGGCGGGTTCGCCGTGGAAGACGCTGAAATTCGGGACGGCGGCGCCGTGCTGAACGTAGTGCCAGATGCCGCCGGCCAGGGTCGTGCCCGCGGCGATCAGCACACCGGCGCGGAGCAGCACGCCGATCATGCGATCCATGCGCTCGTCGGTCATACGGTCCCCCGGAATCCGGCGACGATCATCTGGATGGCCAGGAACGCGACCGCGACGGCGAAGACGATGCGCAGCATGCGGGAACTGGCGCGGGTGAGCACGCGGGCGCCGGCCAGCGACCCGGCGAGTACGCCGAGCATCACGGGCATGGCCAACAGCGGATCGATGTAGCCGCGGTTGAGGTACACGCCGGCGCTGGCCGCGGCGGTGACGCCGATCATGAAGTTGCTGGTGGTGGTGGAGACCTTGAACGGGATGCGCATGGCGCGGTCCATGGCGATGACTTTCAGCGCGCCGGACCCGATGCCGAGCAGTCCGCTCAACATTCCGGCGCCGAGCATCACGCCGAAGCCGGTGCGCACGTTCTGCACGCGGTAATGGATCTCGCCTTTCGGGCCGGGGTAAGTGCCGTCGAGCCGGAGGCGCTGCGCCAGGGGGTCCTTGCGGTCGGACATGGCGTCCTGCGGAGGCTTGTGGCTGGAGAGCCAGGCGGAGTGCAGCAGCACGGCGCCGAAGATCACCGCCAGCACGCTGGTGGAGATGTGGGTGGCAAGCGACGCACCGAGGATCGCGCCGGCCGTGGTGGCGACCTCCAGGAACATGCCGATGCGCACGTTCGAGTAGCCCTCGCGCACATAGGCCGAGGCGGCGCCGGAGCTGGTGGCGATCACGGAGACGAGAGTGGCGCCGATGGCGTAGCGCAGGTCCACGCCGAACAGCAAGGTGAGCACGGGGGTGAGAACGACCCCACCACCCAAACCGGTCAGGGAGCCCAGGAAACCAGCGGCCAGCGCAACCGGGAACAAAAGCAGCGTAAACTCGTAGGAATGCACTGTCGACTTCCAGGATAAATGATTTGCGGGGCGTCCGGGCTCAGATGCCGAGTAGCCTTTTCGTGTAGGCGAGGCTGGCTTCGAGGTCTTCGCGTTCGCGCCGGCGGGCGCTGTCCTGGTCCGGGGCGCGCGGGGGCGCGGGGTGCGGCGTGCCGCGGTCGGCGAGTTCCAGGAAGCGTTCGAATTCCCAGGCGGGGATATCGCGGTAGGCGTCCCAGAACGCAGGGTCGCGGAAGGCGAATACGCGCGGCGCAGTGACGATGCTTTCGAGCGAGAGCGCGCGTCCGGGGCAGCGGGCCACGTACTGGTGCACGTACTCGTCGATGCGCACGTTGCCCTCGCCCATGCGCACCCAGGAGACGGCGGCGCCTTCGGGCACGCGCCATACGGCGCTGTCGCGCACATGGCTGGTGAGCACGTAGGGGTAGAGCGTTTCCAGCGCGACCATGGGGTCTTCCAGGGTCCAGAGCGGGTTGCCGGAATCCAGGCAGGAGCCGACGAATTCGCGGCCGGCTTCTTCGATCAGGGTCTTCACCTCGAACGATTGCATATCGCCCGAGTGATTTTCGATGGCGATTTTGATGCCGGCATCCATTGCTTTGGAGCGCGCGCGGCGCAGCACCGCGACCGTGTCCTCGATGTGGCGCGCGAGCGGCGGCGACTTGCGGTCCTCGGAGCTGCCCAGCACCGCGCGCACGATCTTCGAGCCCACGATCACGGCGGAATCGATCATGCGGGCGAGTTGCTCGTCCGCGGTGCCCGCCCTGGCATCGAACATTTTCGAGCTGGGACAGATGGAGCGCATCCCGATCTCGATTTCGATGCCGAGTTCTTCGGCGCGGCGGCGTACCCGCTTGAGGTTCTCCGGCTCCAGGCTGCCGATGAAGCGGATCTCGGAGAAGTGGACCACCCTGGCCTGCTGTTTCGCGGCATACTCGAGCAACTCGAAGGGGCTCCAATTCTGCGAGCGCAGGCTGAAGAGATCGATCCCGAGTTTCACGGGGGCGGGCTGCGCGGCGGCGACCTGGGTCAGCGCGGCGCCGGCGAGCGCGGTGGAAACGAAGTTGCGACGGTTCATGCCTAGCCTCTCATCCCTTGGGGTAATTCGGCGAGTATACCGGATCGCCGGCGCGCGGCACCAGTTCGCCGTTGCGCACCCAGTGATCTCCGCGCGGCGCGAGGTATTCGACCATGCGCTGCCGCCATGCGCGTAGGGTGGCGGAGTGGGCGGGGTCGGCGGCCAGGTCGCGGAGTTCACCGGGATCGCCCGCGGTTTCAAAGAGCTGCTCGCGGGCGTCGTGGGCATGGAAGAGGTACTTGTAGCGGCCGTCGGTGAGCGCGTTCCAGTGGTTCTCGGGCGAGTAGCAGGGGCCGTGCTCCAGGTCGAGCCAGGGGCGCCACTCCGTGCCGCGGCCGGAGACCAGCGGGAGCAGGCTGCGCCCGTCGAGGGGACGCGCGGCGGTGGCGCCGGCGGCGTCCAGGAAGGTGGGCAGGACGTCGCGCAGTTCGATGGGCTGGTCGAGTGTGCGGCCGCGCGGCGCGTCGAACATGCCGCGCGGCCAGCGCAGCAGGAACGGGACCTTGGCCGACCCCTCGTAACCGTACGATTTGCGCCAGAGGTGGTGATCGCCGAGCATGTCGCCGTGGTCGGAGAAGAAGAGGATGAGGGTTTCCTCGAGCCATCCGCGTCGCTCCAGCGCCTCCAGCACGCGACCGATCTGCTCATCCACGAAGGTGACGCTGCCGTAGTAGCCCTGGCGCGAGCGGCGCACCTGGGCGGCGCCGAAATCGCCGTGCCAGGCGTCGCTCACCGGGCCGCTGGGGGGAGCGAAGCGGTGTGCCCACGGGGCCACGACAGCGGGGGGCAGGTCCGCGTCCTGGTAGCTGTCCCAGAGGCGGCGCGGCGGATCGTATGGGCTGTGCGGGCGCTCGAAGGAGACCTTGAGGAAGAACGGTTCGGGCCGCTGGTAGCTTTCGATGAAAGACGCGGCGGTGGCGCCGATCCACGCGGTGGGGTGGAGGCGTTCGGGGAGGGCGTAGGGCCGGGCGTCGTAATCGTTCCAGCCGAGGCCGGTGGCGTCGGGATCGAGGTTGGGCGCTTCCGACCAGAACCAGGCGCGGTAATCGCTGCGGAAGTCGATGCTTTCGACGCGGCCGGATTCGTCGAGCAGAGCCTGGCGGTAGCCGTGCACGTCGCGCTGCGGGTGATAGTGCAGTTTGCCGACGACGCTGGTGTGATAGCCGGCGTCGGTCAACGCGCGGGGCATCTCCACGGGATAGGAGCGGGCCACCTGGGCGTAGCGCAGCATGCCGTGATTCCAGGGCGAGAGGCCGGTGAGCAAGCCGGCGCGGGCTGGCGTGCAGGTGGGGGTCGAGGAGTAGGCGTTGACGAAGCGCACGCCTTCGGCCGCGAGGCGGTCGAGGTGGGGTGTGCGGATGGCGCGATTGCCGGATGCACCGAGGCAATCGGCGCGGAACTGGTCGGCCATGAGCAGCAGGATATTGGGCCGCGAGGGCCGCGGGCGCGCGTTTTGCAGTGCGGGCAGCGCGCGTGAGGAAGCCGCGGCGGCGAGGAGTTGACGCCGTGTCACCTCACCACGATACAGCATCCGGGCGGGCGATCGCTTCGGCGATGCGGCGGCTGGCCTGTCCGTCGCCGTAGGGGTTGTGGACGCGGGACATGCGGGCTCGTTCGGCTTCGTCGTCGAGCAGGCGCGCGGCTTCGGCGAAGATCCGCTCTTCGCCGGTGCCTACCAGGCGCACGGTGCCGGCTTCCACGGCTTCGGGGCGCTCGGTTTTTTCGCGCATGACGAGCACGGGCTTGCCCAGCGACGGCCCCTCTTCCTGGATGCCGCCGGAATCGGTGAGCAGCAGGCAGGCGCGGCGCATGAGATCGACGAACGGCACGTAATCGAGCGGCTCCAGCAGGACCACATTGGGCGCGGCGGAGAGCCCGCGCGTCACCGGATCGACGACGTTGGGGTTGCGGTGGACGGGATAGACCAGTTGCACGTCGGCGCGGGCGGCGATGCGCGCCAGCGCGGCGCAGATGCGTTCGAAGCCGGCGCCGAAGCTTTCGCGGCGGTGCGCGGTGACCACCACCAGCTTCTTCGCCGGGTCGAGCCAGTTCCAGACGGGCGCCGGCATGCGGCCGGAGTCGAGCGCGTCGCGCACGTAGAGCACGGCATCGATCCCGGTATTGCCGGTGAGCAGGATGCGTTGGCGCGGCACGCCTTCGGCGGCGAGGACATCGGCGGCGCGCGCGGTGGGGGCGAAGTGCACGGCGGCGAGGCGCGAGGTGACGACGCGGTTCATCTCCTCGGGGAAGGGCTGGAAGAGATCGCCGGTGCGCAGTCCGGCCTCGACGTGGCCCACGGGAATGCGATGGTAGAACGCCGCCAGCGCGCCGGCGAGCGTGGTGGTGGTGTCGCCCTGCACGAGCACGAGATCCGGGGCTTCGCCGCGCAGCACGGGTTCGAGCGCGGAGAGGATGCGCGCGGTGGTCTGGGACAGCGTCTGGGCGGGGCGCATGACGTTGAGGTCGTGGTCCGGCATCACGCCGAAGGCGTCCAGGACCTGGTCCAGCATGCCGCGATGCTGCGCGGTGACGCACACGCGCACGTCGAATTCGGCGGGACGAGCGCGCAGGTGGAGCACCACCGGACACAGCTTGATGGCCTCCGGGCGCGTGCCGAAGATGATGAGTACCTTGCGCACTGAAGCGAGTCCCTCAGGGCCGGCGCGGAGCGCGCGCGGCGTAAGCAGGATTGTAGCGCGGCTCCGGGCGGCCCTGCTGCGGCGCGCTTTCGACGGAAGTTATAGTGGGAGGGATGTCATCGACCAAGAAGACGGTACTGGTTACCGGTTCGGGAGGCCTGATCGGCTCCGAATGCGCGCGGGCGCTGGCCGGCGAAGGCTGGAGCGTGATCGGCGTGGACAACGACATGCGGCAGCAGTTCTTCGGCCCGGCGGGCACCACGCGCCCGGTGGTGGAGAGCCTGATCGCGACGGTGCCGGGCTACCGTCACCACGACCTGGATATTCGCAACCGCCAGGCGGTGCGCGATCTGTTCGCCGCGGAGCGGCCGGAGTTCATCATCCACACGGCGGCGCAGCCTTCGCACGACCGGGCGGCGTCGATCCCATACGACGATTTCGACGTCAACGCACTGGGCACGATGAACATGCTGGTGGCGGCGCGCGACTACACGAAGGACTCGCCGTTCTGCTTCACGAGCACGAACAAGGTGTACGGGGACCGTCCGAACTATCTTCCGCTCAAGGAACTGGAGAAGCGCTGGGACTACGACGGCGGGCTCGACGGCATCGACGAGAGCATGAGCGTGGACCAGTGCCTGCACTCCATCTTCGGCGCGTCGAAGGTGGCGGCGGACGTGATGTGCCAGGAGTTCGGGCGCTATTTCCAGATGCCGGTGGGGATCTTCCGCGGCGGCTGCCTGACGGGTCCGCAACACTCGGCCGTGGAACTGCACGGCTACCTGGTCTACATCGTGATCTGCGCCATGAGCGGGAAGGAATACCAGATTTACGGGTACAAGGGCAAGCAGGTGCGCGACCAGATCCATTCGCGCGACGTGGCTTCGCTGTTCCTGGAGTTTCACAAGGCGCCGCGCTGCGGCGAGGTGTACAACCTGGGCGGCGGGCGCGCCAACAGCATCTCGATCCTGGAGACGATCGACATCCTGGGCGCGATGGGCTACCCGCTCAAGTACACCTACAAGGACACCAACCGCACCGGCGATCACATCTGCTACATCTCCGACCTGAGCAAGATCCACAGCCACTTCCCGAACTGGAAGCAGCGGTACGACCTGCCGCGGATCCTCGACGAGATCGTGGCGGCGCGGCGCGACGCGGTGAAGTAGCGCCTCAACCGAGCAGGATTTCGCGCAGCGGGGCGCCCTGGCTTTCGATCCAGGCGGCGATATCGGCGAAGGTCTGGCGCGCATCGCGCTTGGGCCGCCATGCGCGGACGGCGCTGACGGCGCGGTGGTCGGTGATGAAGAGTTTGAGATCGCTGGGGCGCGTTTCGCCGCTGGCGGCGACTTCGATCGCCTTCCCGGTGACTTCGCGGCACAGCGCGGTGGCCTCGCGGAGCGACACACTGTTGGCCGTGCCTCCGCCCACGTTCCAAGCGCGCCCGGCGTAGGCTTTGATGTTGGCGACCTGGTCCAGCACGAGGTCGGCGAAATCGTCGATGTGGAGGAAGTCGCGGACCTGTTTGCCGCTGCCTCCGAAGCCGATGTACTTGAGGCCGCGGCCGAGGCAATGGGCGGCGACCCAGAGGGCGATCACGCCCTGATCGCTCTTCGCCATCTGCCACGGCCCGGTGAGCAGACCGCAGCGATCGATCACGAAGCGGATACCGTAGGCATCGCCGTATTCGGCGACCATGAGTTCCGCGGCGAGCTTGGTCATGCCGTACAGCGAGCGGGCCCCCTCCAGCGGGAACTTCTCGCTGATGCCGTGCTGGCTGGCGCCGGGGATGGACTGCTCGGCGCGCAGGGTGAAGCGGGTGTCCGTTTCGCCGCACTCGAGGGCGTTGACCAGGGCCACGGGATAGACCCGGCTGGTGGAGACAAACAGGAAATCCGCCTTCGTGCGGCGCGCGATTTCCAGGCAGTGGAAGCAGCCGTTGAGGTTGGTGCGGATGAGGTACTCGGGCGAAGCGCCGTAGCCGGCCAGCACGCTGGGCTCGGCCGAGCATTCCAGGATCAGGTCCGGCTCCGGACGCACGTCCGCCAGATCCTCCAGGGAACGTATGTCGCCGTGCACGAAGCGAACGCCGCCGGCTTTGAGGCGCGGCAGGTTGAGTTCGCTGCCGCGGCGGCGCAGGTTGTCGAAGGCGGTGACCGTGGCGTCCGGGTATGCGCGCTTCACCCGCAGGGCCAAGGCGGCGCCGACGAACCCCGCGCCGCCCGTGACCAGAACCGATTCAGGCATTGACTTGAGTATTCCTTTGCGCGGCCGGCTCGACCACCGTGCGGTGATAATCGCCGCGCGACAGGTGCTTCTCCAGCCACAGGTACAGGACGATAAACAGGTAGCGGCTGCCCATCTCCTTGATCTTGAGTTTGGAGACGCCGCTGGCGCGGTTGGTCCACGTGATGGGCACGACGGCGAACGAATAGCCGCGGATGATGGCCTTGAGCGGCATCTCCACCGTGAGGTTGAAGTGCGGCGAAATGAGCGGCTGCAAGGCCTGGACGACTTCGCGCCGGTAGCACTTGAACGCGTTGGTGATGTCGTTGAATTTCAGCCGGAACAGGACGCGGATGAAGGCGTTGGCCAAGCGGTTGAGCAGCAACTTGTGGCGCGGATAATCCACCACCCTGCCGCCCGGAATGAAGCGCGATCCGAAGACGCAATCGTAGCCTTCGAGCAGCTTCAGGTAATATTTGTGGGCGTCCTCGGGGCTGTCACTGCCGTCGGCCATCACTATGGCCACGGCATCGCCGGTGATGTGATCCAAGCCGCAGCGGATGGCCAGGCCGAAGCCATGGCGGCCGTAGTTGGTGACGGGCACGATCGCGGGATGGCGCGCGGCGAGCGCGCTCAAGCGGTCGGCGGTGGCGTCCGTGCTGCCGTCATCGACGACCACGATTTCGTAAGGGATTCCGCTGGCGTCCAGGACCTGGGTGAACCGTTCCAGCGTGACGGCGATGCAGCCTTCTTCGTTGCGGGCCGGCATCACCAGCGATAGCTTCACTCGGTGCTCTCCAGACTACCGATGATACCAGCTACGGCGGCGCGCCTGCTGTTCGATAATTGTATTTCAAGCTCCGTAGGTATCCTATGATCCCCATGGCCGATCTTCAGGCGCAGTATCGCGCCATCCGCGACGAACTCGACGAGGCCGTCGGACGCGTACTCGCCAACGCGCAGTACATCCTGGGACCGGAGGTGGCGGCGTTCGAAGACGAGTTCGCGCGCTGCCAGCAGGCGGCGCACGCGATCGGAGTGAATTCCGGGACCAGCGCGCTGCACCTGGCACTGCTGGCCGCCGGCGTGGGAGCGGGCGACGAAGTGATCACGGTGCCGTTCACCTTCATCGCCACGGCGGCGGCGATCCGCTACACTGGGGCGCGGCCGGTATTCGTGGACATCGATCGGGACACGTTCAACATGGACGCGGCGCGCATCGAAGCGGCGATCACGCCGCGCACGCGGGCGATCCTGCCGGTGCACCTGTTCGGGCAGGCGGCGGACATGGACCCGATTCTCGAAATCGCGCGCCGGCGCGGGCTCGCCGTGATCGAGGACGCGGCGCAGGCGCACGCCGCGGAGTACCGCGGACGGAGGGTGGGCGCGCTGGGCGATGCGGGCTGCTTCAGCTTCTACCCGGCGAAAAACCTGGGCGCGTGCGGGGAAGGCGGCGCGGTGGTCACGAACAACCCCGAACTGGCGCGCAAGATCCGGCTGCTGCGCGATTGGGGGTCGGAGAAAAAGTACGTGCATTCGCTGCCCGGCTACAACTACCGGCTGGAGGGATTGCAGGGCGCGATTCTGCGCGTGAAACTGCGGCACCTCGACGCGTGGACGGAAGCCCGCGGGCGCAACGCGGCGCTGTATGCGGAATTGCTGGCCGGCACAGCGGCGGTGCTGCCGCGCGAAATGCCGGGCGCGCGACACGTGTGGCACTGCTACACGATCCGGGTGGCGGAGCGCGATCGCGTGCAGGGTGAGTTGCTGCGGCTGGGAGTGCAGACCGGGGTCCATTATCCGATTCCGATTCACTTGCAGCCCGCATACGCCGATCTCGGCTACCGGCCCGGCGATTTTCCGGCGGCCGAACGCGCCGCCGAAGAAGTGCTGGCGCTACCCATCCACGCGGAGTTGAGCGAAGCGCAGGTGCGGCAGGTGTCCGGCGCGCTTATCCGGACGCTCGCCGCGGGAGCGTGAAGTCTCACATTAACCCGCGCTAACATTAACCCCGCTTCAGCTTCGCAACGCGCGCCGCGCGCGGCGCGTTCCACGCAACAGGAGGCAGCGGATATGAAAAAGCTGCTGTTGATGAGCGCCGTGCTGTTGGGCACGGTTTTGACGGGCTGCGCCGGAGGCTATTACGCGGGAGCGCGCTATTACGGGCCGCCTCCGCCTCCGCGCTACGGATATGTCGGGGTCGCGCCGGGACCGGGTTACGTGTGGGCCGACGGATTCTGGGATCTGCGCGGCGGCCGTTGGGCCTGGTCGCAGGGGCGGTGGATGCGCCCGCCGCACCGGGGCGCAAGGTGGGAGCCGAACGAATGGCGGGAAGAGCACGGCCGTTATCGCTTCCACCGCGGCGGCTGGCGGTAGATCGCAGCTAAGTGCTCGTCATGAGATAACTGTGCCAGTCCGCTGGGACCGCTCCCTTACGGTCGCGGCTCCGCACCGGGCGCTGAGCCGCGATCCCGGAGGCCCGGGGATACGTTTTGTACCTCCTCGGAACTCCTGGAAATCGATTTTTTCTGACAGGCCTTAACGTTCGAAGCGCAGGCAGGCGCGTCCCAGGTAGATTTCGTCGCCGTTGCGCAGGCGTTCGCCGCGGCGGTCGCCGGAGGGCACTTCGATGGAGCGGCCGTCGCGGAAGACGCGGGTGCCGAACTCGCTGCCGTCGTCGGCGATGCGGTACTCGCCCTCTTCGACGAAGATGTGGGCGTGGCGGCGCGAGACGGTGGCATTGGCCTCGCCGGCGCCCTCTTCGAAGACGACGTCGTTGCGGCGGATCACGCGGTGATCGCTATCGGTCAACTCGGCCATGCGGCCGAGGTTGACGCGCGGGCGGTCCAGGGTGAATTCGCCGGACCCGGCCTTGCCCTTGACCACCACCAGGCGCGCGGTTTCGAGGGGGGCGGCGGCGGGTTTGGGCGCGTCGGCGAAGTACTCGATCTCGTACGCGCCTTCGCCCGCAGCGCCGGTGCGCACTTCCACGGTGAAGCCGCGCGGGATTTCGCAGCCGGAGCGTTCCAGCATCTCGCGGAGCCCGGCGGGCAGGCGCTCGGCGAAGGCGCCCTGCAAGAGCGTGCGCCGCTCCTCATCGGCGCCGATGAGCGTGACCACGACGCGTCCGAACGGGAACACTCTGCGACCGTGCGCCACCACCCGCACCTGGCTTTCGATTTCCCGGAGGATGGCGCGGTGGACCACGACCAGGTCTTCCGATTGCGCCGGTCCGAACAGGCGCTCGGTGGCGCGGCGGAACCCGCGCTCGATGGATTTTTCGATTTCCGCGAAGAGGCTCATGGCTGGATCAGGCCCAGTTTCACGGCGTCGTTGACGATTTCGGCCGCCGCGGGCGCGGAAGCCGTTCCGCCGTAGACTCCATTTTCCACCAGCACGCTGAACGCGATGCGGTGCGCGCCCGCGCCGTAGGGGGCATAGCCGATGAACCAGGCGTGGGAAGGCGCGGAGGCGAGTTCGGCGGTGCCGGTCTTGCCGGCGACGGGCGCGGCGGCGACGGCCGCGCGGCGTCCCGTGCCGCCGGTCACGACCTCGCGCATGAAGCGGCCGAGCGTCTCAGCCGCCGCGGGCGTGAGCACGGGCGCGGGCGCGGCCAAGCGGGTATTGCTCTCGCCGGCGAGCCAGCGTCCCTGCGGCATGGCCCCGCCGTTGGCAACGGTGGCCGCGACGCGCGCCATCTGGAAGGGCGAAGCCACAACCTCGCCCTGCCCGTAGGCGGATTGGCCGAGCGATTTCTTCAACTCCGCGGCGGAATCGGGCGACGCAGTGGCGATGCCGAGCAGTTGCGCGGTATCGTGCAGGGCTTCGGCGCCCACGCTGTAGGTGCCGAGCTGCGCGAAGTAGGCGTTGCAGGAGACGACGAGCCCGCGTTCAAGATCGAGCACGCCGTGCGGCGCGCGGTCCTGGACATCGTCGCGGATGGGGCGGCGCGAACCCTTGAGGTAGTTACCCACGCGGCCGTCGGGGAGCCGCACGCATTCATAGGTTTTGTGCGTGAGGTTGGGATCCTTGCGCAGCGCGGCCATCGCGGTCACAACCTTGAACGTGGAGCCGGGGGGATAGAGGCCGTAGCGCGCGCGGTCGAGCCAGGGATTGTTTTCGGGATCGGCGACTGCGGCGGCGGCGTTGACGTCGGGCGCGGGCAGACTCACGGCGGCCAGAAGGTCGCCGGTGGCGGGATCCATCACGACCGCGGCGCCCTTCTCCACGCCCGCCTTTTTGAGCGCGTCGCGCAGGATCGCGGCCACCTGCATTTCGAAGCGCGCGTCGATGGTCATGCGCACGTCGCGCGGGCGGTCGAGGATGCGGCGCACTTCGGGCGCGTTGGGATCGTGGCGGTGGCGGAGCAGGGGGAGGAGTTCGCGATAGTCGTAGCGCAGGGTGCGTTCGAGCTTGCCGGTCCTGGGGTTCTTCACTTCGAGCAGCGTGGGGCGGTCGTCGTAGCCGCGCAGGCGGCGGGCGGAATCGCGCTCCACGAAGGAGGTGTTGCTCGCGCCCCAGCGCAAGCGGGTGCGCAGATCGCCCAGCAGGTCGAACATCACGCCGCCGAAGGGGTAGTAGCGGGAGTCGGCGCGCGGGCAGGCGCGGTCCAGGTCGATGCCAAGCGCGGCGTATTCGGCGCGGTGCTTTTCGAGTTCGTTCCAGTCGCTGGTGGCCAGGGGCAGACCGTTGCGATCGTAGATCGTGCCCTTGGGAATCTCGCGCTTGATTTCCTCGAGGCGCGGATTGTACTGGTAGCGGCGCGCGCCATCGGCCTGCACCACGAGCGTGCCGGCTCCGGCGGTGGCGTCGCCGTGGATCACCTGCACCCACGCGGCCTTGGCCGCGATCGCCACGCCGGCGGCGGCGAAAATCAGGCACGCGGCTTTCGCAGGAGTGGCGAAGGAACGGGGCTCTCCGCCGGGGCGGATCGCCAGCAGGATGCCGAACACCGCGAAGTTGGCCAGCAGCGCCGTGCGCCCGTAGCTGAGGAAAGGCGTGACCACGCCGGAAAGCGGGAACAGGCCGAGCGATCCGCCGGCGATGAGCAGGACCTGCAATGCCGTGGCGGCGGTGAGTCCGGCGGCGAGGAAGAATTCGTAGTCGGTGCGCGCGCGCAGCGCAATTTTCAGCGAGCGCCACACCAGGAACGCGTAGAGCGCCAGCACCAGGGCCACGCCGAGGAAGCCGGTCTCTTCGCCGAGCGCGGAGAGGATCAGGTCGGTGTGGGCGGCGGGCACGATGGCGGCGTCGCCCTGCCCGATGCCGGTCCCGGCCAGGCCTCCGCTCGAGTAGGCCCACAACGAGTGGGCGAGTTGATCGCCGCCGTGCACCACGTTGTCCCAGGGCGAAAGCCACATGGAGACGCGCTCGCCGACGGTGTGCGGCACGCCGATCACGTAACCGAAGACGAAGCCCGCAGCGAGCAGCGCGAATCCGGCCAGCGGCACCAGCGCGCTGGCGCCGGCGATGCCGTAGAGCACCAGGAACACGCTGGCGAACACCAGCGCCGGGCCCATGTCCTTTTGCAGGAAGAAGAAGCCCAGCGAAAGCGCGACAGAGAACAGCACCGGCAGCGTGTACTCGACCGGCGGGATGCCGAAGCGCGCCAGCGCGGGACGCGTTTCGCGCGCGTGGCGCAGCACGTCCCAGCGGGTGGCGAAGTAGCCGGCGAGGAAGAAGACGAGCAGCAGGCGGATGATCTCCACCGGCTGAAAGCCGAACAGGTTCACCTTGGCATCGCTGGTGCCCGGACCTTTACCGAAGGCGATCAGCAGCGCGGAGATGGCGAAGCTCGCGATCAGCGGGACGAAGCTGAGCCTGCCGGTGAGGCGCTCGTAATCCAGGCAGCTCAGCCCGCCCATGAGCACGACGCCCGCGGCCGCGCCCTGCGCGAAGTCGACGAAGAGCAGGGTATCGCGCACCGGGTCGCGCAGCCCGATCATGAGCATCAGCCCGATGCCGCTGAGCAGCAGGATGGCGGGGAGGAAGAGCTGATCGCCGGCGAATCCGCGCAGGCTCCAGAACACGTGCACCAGGAGAAAGGCCGCGAAGAAGAGGCCGACCCAGAGGCGGAAATCGTGCTCCCACGCGGCCGGACGGCGCACCACGAAGAGCGGCTTGAGGCGGTGGAACTGGTCCGTGGTGAGCACGTGCGCGCGCAGGATGGCGCCGGTGTTGGGGAGCGTGCCGCTGAGGTAGTAGATCTCCTTGACGGCGGCGTCGCGGTCGCGCGGCGAGGGGAAGAGCGGCGCCAGGGCAGGCAGCAGGTCCTCGCGGGCGGAGAGGCCGTTGAGGTTGAGCAGGCGTTTGGCGGTGAGTCCGGCTTCGATTTCGGCAAGCGGGGCGGCCTTTTCCCTGTGCTCCAGGAACAGCCCACCGCCCACCAGAGCGCCGGCAACCAGCAGGCCGATCAATTCGGTGGCGCGCCAGCCGCCGCGCCGGGCCGCGACCTGCCGCACGGCGGCGCGCTCCACCGATCTGCTGCGTGTCACCGCCATACTACTGCTGCTGCCCCGAATCGATCTGCATCAGGCGGAAGTTGACCAGGTCCAGGCGGTCGCGGAGTTTGAGGAGGGAATCGTTGGCGTTGCCCCAGGGCGCGACCTCCTGGTAAAGCTCCATGGCGTGCTTGTAATCGTCGGCGGCGCGCTGCAACTGGTCCTTTTCGGCGGGCAGGCCCTTGACGCTTTTGGAATCGTTGGCCAGGCGGTCGGCGCGGTCGCGATAGCCGTCAGCGAGTTGGCTCTTTTCGCGGTTGCCCATCCGGTAGCCGCGCTTCTCGGCTTCGCCCAACGCCTCGTAGGCCTTGTCCAGGTCCTTGAGTCCGTAAACGTACACCCGCGCGAGGCCGAGTTGCGGATCGGGTGAGCGCGGCATCAGGTGCTGCGCGTCGTTGAACTTTTCCACCGCCTGGCGCAGTTCCGCGGAACTGCGGTGCACGGTGCCGTTGATGCGGGCGATGTGGCCTTCGGCGAGGCGGAGTCGTCCGCGCGGCGCGTCGCCGGGATCGGTCTCGAGAGCATGCGCGGCCAACACGCGGGCGTGTTCCCAATCCTTCTCATAGACCGGCTGGTCGGTAGTGCGGTAGGTATCGATCACCTGGTCGGCGGCCGCCAGCAGTTTCTGCTCGACGAGTTTGCGCGGCCGGCTCAGCAGGAAAGACGAAGGATTGGGCCGGGAAAGTTCCGTCCATTGCGACCAGATCCGGTCGGCGTCGGTGAGCTGCTCGGATTCGATGGCGCGGGCAAGCTGCTGTCCGCGCTGGTACATGCGATAGTCGCCGGCCAGGTTCCAGAGGCCGTAGAGCATGCTGGCGGCAATCAGGCCGAGCACCACGCGCACCGTGATCGCCAATGCCGAGCGGCGCTTCGTGGCGGGGCGGGGCGTGCCGGCAGCGGTGCGCACCGTGGCGGGTGAAGGGGAGTGCGCGGTGCGGCGAGTTGCCTCGATATCCTCGGCGCGGGGCGAGGTGCGGCGGGTGGCGTCGGGATCGTCGAGCGGGGGCGCGGAGACTTCGCGGCCTTCACGGAAGGCGTCCAGGTCGAGGGCGAACGCGGCGGCGGCGGGGTAGCGCATCGCCGGATCCGGCGAGAGCGCCTGGGCGAGGATGCGGCGCAGCGGCTCCGGCGTGGATTCGGGCAGCGGCGCGGCGGGGGCGCGATTGCGGATGCGGCGCTCCAGTTGTTCGGTGCTGGACCCGCTATAGGGCTGCGAGCCGGCCACCATTTCGTAGAGCATCACGGCCAGCGACCACAGGTCGCTAGCCCGATTGACCTCGCCGCTTTCCAGCCGCTCCGGCGACGCGTAGGGCACGCTGCCGAATTCGTTGCGCGTCAGCTTGCGCGAGAGCGACAGGGCCTTGGCGATGCCGAAATCGAGCACCCTGACTTCGCCGCCCGGAGCGATGCGGATGTTTTTCGGCTTGATGTCGCCGTGGACGATGCCGCGAAATTCCTTGCCGTCCTGCTCCACGGCGAGGCTGTGCGCGTGCTCGAGCGTGCGCGCCACGGCCGCAGCGACTTCCACCGCGAAGCCGGTGGCCAGAGGACCGCGGCGCATCAATTCGGCGAGGTCCTGCCCTTCGACGTACTCCATGGCGACGAAGAAGAAGCCGCCCGCGTCGCCGGCGTCGTAGACGCGCACGACGCGCGGATCGATCTCCGCGAGCCGCGCCTGCAGCAGCGCGCCGCGCCGCTCGGCCTCGATGCTGTCGCGGGTGTCGGCATCCGGCGCGTGCTCGATCAGCTTCAGCGCCACCTGGTGTCCGCGCGTGGTCTCCACCGCAAGATACACGTCGGCCATGCCCCCGCGCCCAAGCTTGTGGAGGATCTCGTAATTGCCGATCTTGCGGCTGGCGGGAGCGATCATGGGCGGCGCACCTCCTGCCTGCGCACCTCCTGGTTCTCCAGCAGGATCGGCCTGGCTCCATCGCGCGCGGCGATGTTGGCGCCCTTGTTGCCTTCCAACAGATTGTGCGAGAGCCAGGGGGTGGAAGGTCCCAGAATCAGGATGCCCTCGGCGGAGCAATCGCGGATAGAGTTGGCGCGCAGCACCGGACTCGCCTCGCCGCGGATCTCGATGCCGACACCCGCGCCGCGCACCTCGACGTCGTCGATTTCGACACGGCTGTCGCGCAGCAGGATGCCGGTCGAGATCGGCATCTCCGCGTCAGACAGGATGCGGAAGCCGCTCAGACGCGCGTCCTTCACGCCCTCGGCGACCACCGCCGGACCGCCGGCGAAAGGCGCGGCGCGCAGCGTGGCTCCGCGCGGCGAACGGGCGCGCAACACGACACCCTCCTTGAGCCGCACCTGTTCGCGGTACTCGCCGGGGGGCACCTCCACGGTGTCGCCGGGGCGCGCTTCGGCCAGCGCGGCGGCGATGCTGCTCCGCACGAGGATGGTGCGCGGCGCGATCACCACCGGGGGCGGAGTCCACATCGCGCGCGTCAACCAGGCTCCGGCGGCGGCTGCCAGGATGCCCGCGACGAACAATGCAGCCCCCACCAGCGGCCGGCGTTCCCGCGGCGGAGCCGAGGGCGGAGGCGCGGTGAAGCGCTCACCTTCCACCACGAGCACGGTGACGTTATCCTTGCCGCCGGCGGCGTTGGCGCGGCCGATGAGTTCCTGCACGGAGGCCTGCGGATCGCCGGCGTGGCGCTGAACCGCGCCCAGGATGTCGGCCGACATCACCTGGTCGCTGAGCCCGTCGCTGCACAGCAACATGGCGCAATCATCTTCGAACGGAACGCGCTGGATTTCGATGAAGCCGGGGTCGCCGGGCGCGTGTTCTTCGCTGCCCACATCGCGGAAGACTTCGTTGCGGCGCGGATGGCGCATGGCCTCGCGCTCGTCGAGTTCGCCCGCATCCTCGCGCTCGCCGACCGGAGAGTGATCGTGCGTCACCTTGCGGATGGCTCCGCCGCGCAGCAGGTAGAGGCGCGAATCGCCCACGTGGCCGACCACGGCCGAGCCGTTTTCGAGCAACGCCAGGGTGAGCACGCAGGCCATGCCGCGCCATTCCGGGTTGGTCCCGGCGGCGCGCAGGATTTCGTTGTTGGCCAGCGCGATGGCTTCGCGGATGCGCTGCTCGGCGGTGCCGGTGGCGCGTTCCAGCCGCGCACGCACGCGTTCCACCGCGATGGCGGCCGCTTGCTCGCCGGCGTTGTGGCCGCCGATGCCGTCCACCACCAGGAAGATGCCGCGTTCGGCATCCATCCAGTACGCGTCCTCGTTGTTGCCGCGCACGCGTCCCGGATCGCTCGCTCCCGCGCACCTGAGCATGCTCTTAACCATGCGGCGTCGTTCGGAACTCCAGGATGAGGACGCCGGCCAGTCCGATGCGGGCGCGCGCGGGCAGGGGCGTCTCCTGCCGCGGCGGAACCTTGGCGCCGTCGATGGTGGTGCCCAGGCTGCTCACGTCGGTGAGGAAGAAGTTTCCGGTGGCGGGATCGCGGCGGAGGCGAAAATGCTCGCGGGAGACGTCGGGCAGGGTGTCGAGCTTGATATCGGTCCAGTAATCGCGCCCGCCGCGCCCGGCTACGATCTCGTCCTTGGTGACGGCGAAGGTCTTGCGTCCGCCGTTGTCCTCGTACTCGATGACGGCGAAGGCGCCGGAGGGCACGGCGGACGCAGGCGGCGCCGCGTCGTAACTCTGTTTGGTGGATTCCACGCCGCCCAGCCGTCGGGTGGCGATGCGCTTGGTCAGGGCGCCGGTACCGTAATCCTCCTTGGCGGGCAAGGCCAGTTCGCTGCGGATTTCGAGATCGCCGGGCGCGGCGTCGGCGTCGGTATTCTCCAGGATGCGGATCTGCCACCCGCCCTCGGGAATGACGATCTTCGCCTCGTCGCGGCGCGCCAGTTTCAGCTTTTCGGCGAGCGTGGCGCGGTTGAGCGATTCGGCTTCGGCATCGAGCGCGCGCCGGGCCTCTTCGACGATGCGCGGCACGATGGCGCGCAAGCGGTCCATATCGTCGGGGTGTAGGTAGACGTGGAAGATCGCCGGCGGCAGCGTGGTGTAACGCAGGGGTTCCAGCCCCTCCCGCATATTGCGGACGATCTCGAGAATGATATCGCGCGCGGTAATGGGCGCCGCGGTGGCAGGCCGGTCCATAGGAGGAACCTTTTCCGATTCTAGCAGGCAGGGTGGGAGCGCTCGCGCGGCAGGCACAACCGAGGATACGAAAACGCGGGGCGATCGGTTCCGTTTACCTGGCGTCGCGCGCGCAGCGGAAGCCGACATTAGCGTCCTTCCAGCGCGCCGGGACGGTCATGTGGTCCCAGATGGCGTCGGGTTGCAGGGGTTCGCGGAAGGACTGCCCGCGGATGGCATACCAGGGCTCGTCGGGACGCGGCGGCGGCCACATCAGCGGGGAGAGAGCCTTGGCCGCTTCCGGGCTGGGCTTCTCCGGATCCTCGGTGAACTCCCAGACGTTGCCGATCATCTGCAGCACCTGGTACGGGCTGGCGCCATTTTCGAAGGCATCCACGGGCTGAATCCGGCTCGGACTCACGGCGGCCATTTCGGGATCGGGCTGGTTTCCCCAGGGGAACATGCGGCCATCGGTGCCGCGCGCGGCCTTCTCCCATTCCTGCGCGGTGGGCAGGCGCTTACCGGCCCACGCGGCGTAGTCGCGCGCATCCTGAATGGCGATCTCGGTCACGGGCACGTTGGGATCGCCCAACGGTTCCGGGCGGCCCTTGGCCCGACAGAACTTCCCGTAATCGCCGTTGCTCACCTCGGTGCGGTCGATGTAATAGGCGGGCAGGTTGACGCTCTGCTTGTCCTTGCCGAAGAGGAAGGGGCCCGCGGGGATCAGGACCATTCCATCGGCGGTGACCGCGACCTTCTTTGGCGGGGCCGCGGGCGGCGCGCCGGTCCGGGCGCCGGCGGCGGGGCCGGCGTTTCCGGAGCGTGTCGCGAAGTAGATGCCGCCGGATGCCGCCAGCAGCACCAGCGCGGCGATCCAGGGCAGGGCCCGGGAGCGGCGCCGGCGGTGTCGCGCCGGCCGCACTTCGCGCGGAGGCGGCTCCGGCACGGGCAGCACCAGGGTGGCCGCTTCCCGTTCGGCGATGACGCGCTCCAGTTCGGCAATCACAGGCTCGAAGCCGGCGGGCCGCTCGGCGGGCTTCTTCGCGGTGCAGCGGGCCACCAGGTCCACGACGGATTGCGGCGCGCCCGCCTGCGCGAGCGGCTCCAGGTTGATGGGTTCGTTGAGCACAAAGTAGAAGATGCGCTCGACGGTCGCGGCCTGAATCGGCTTGACCCCGGTGAAGATTTCGAACAGCAGGATACCGAAGGCGTAGACGTCCACCTGTGGGGTGATTTCCTGCCCCATGACCTGCTCCGGCGCCATGTAGAACGGCGTCCCCAGGACGTAGCCAGCGCGGGTCATATTGAGGCCCTCGGTTTTGGCGATGCCGAAGTCCATCAGCTTGACCACACCGGCGGTGTTGATGTGGACGTTCTCCGGCTTGATGTCGCGGTGCACGATCTTGCGCGAGTGGATGTAGCCGAGGGCGCGGGCGATCTGCAGCGCGATGCTGAGTTTGGTGCTCAGGTCGCCGGTGTGCCCGTTTTTGATGGCCGAGCGCAGGTCCTCGCCGCGCAGGAACTCCATCACCATGTACGGGCGGTGAAGGTCGTCTTCGCCGAAATCGTAAATATTGAGGATGTTGTCGTGGACCAGATTGCCGGCCATGCGCGCTTCGGCGAGGAAACGCACGCGGACTTCCTCGTCGGCGCATCCGGCCTCGGTGAGGATCTTGACCGCTACCGTGCGATCGATGACGGTATCGCGCGCGCGGTACACATGGGACATCCCTCCGCCGAGGAATTCCTGCAGCTCATATTTCCCGATGCGCGCGGGCAGTTCCATAGAGCGTGTGCGCCCAATGTAGCACAGGCGGACGGCGACGCTCGCGCCGCATCCGGCGATGGGACGCGAGGCGCGTTACATCTCGGTTTCCACGTGGGGGACGGAGCCGGTGGGCTGGCCGCCGCCAACCGCGATTTTGACCTTTTCCGCGGGCAGATCGGTGACGTGGAACTGCACGGTGCGGGTCTCCCCGGCCTTCAGGTGGACGCGCTCGAAGCCGCGCAGCGAGCGGACCGCGCCGCCGGCGCCTTCGAGGTAGAGTTGGACCACCTCATCGCCCGCGCGGGCGGAAGCGTTCCGGACGCGCACGCTGACGGTGGCGCCCGCCGCCGTGCGCTGCGCGCGCAATCCGCTGTAGGCGAACTTCGAGTAGCTCAGGCCGAAGCCGAAACCCCACAGCGCATCGCCGGTGAAGTAGCGGTAAGTACGGCCCTTCATCGAGTAATCGTCGAAGGGCGGGAGTTGATCGACGCTCCTGTAGAAGGTGACCGGCAGGCGGCCGGCGGGATTGTTCACACCGGCGAGCGTTTCGGCGATGGCGGTGCCGGCCTCTTCGCCGCCGTACCAGAGATCGAGGACCGCGACGGCGTGGTCCGCCGCGAAGGTGGCGCCGACGGCGCTGCCCGCGGTGAGCACCACCACGAGCGGCTTGCCCGCCGCGGCCACCGCTTCGAGCAGTTGTTCCTGCGATTCGGGAAGCTTGAGGTCGGTGCGGTCGCCGCCCTGGAAGCCGGGGATGGAGACGCGCATTTCTTCGCCTTCGAGATTCGGGTTCAGTCCGACGAACGCGACCACCGCGTCGGCATCGCGCGCGGCATCGACGGCTTCGGCGCGCAGCGCGGCGGCGGGCGGAATCCACGTGAGAGCAGCGCCGGTGAAAGGCCCCTGCGGACGGTATTCGAGGCGGAAGGCGTAGGCGCGGCCGGCTTCGAGCGTGGCGTGGACCGTCGCGGGCGGACCTCCGCGGCCGGGACGGGCGGGCGCGGCCGCTTCCGGGGGGGCGACCTCTTTATCGTCCAGGAACAGCCGCAGGGTGCGGCCGGCGGCACGCAGGGTGAGTTCGTAGTCGCCGGAAACGGGCGGCCGCAGCGTGCCGGTCCAGCGCACAAAATACGGCGCCTTCCGGAACGCCGCCGCGACGGAGGGATCGGTGAAGCCGGTGTAGATCAACGGACGCGGTTCGACGCGCTGGAACGTGGGCGTACCCTGCATCTGTTCGTTATCGAAGTACTCGGCCAGCACTCCGTGACCTTCCTTCGAGGGCGGCGTGAGCGCGGTCGCGGGAATCAGCGCGGGTGAGACGCTGGTGTAGGTCGCGCCCAGCGCGTAGCGCACCGCGACGCGTCCCGCGTACTGGCGCTCGATGCCTTCGAGAGGGGCCACGTGTTTCTTCGAGAAGCCGTTGTAGTTGCCGAGCAGCGCCTCGGGGTCGTCGGCCGAGGGGCCGATCACCGCGATCTTCTTCATCGACGCCTGCAGGGGCAGGGTGTGGTTTTCGTTCTTGAGCAGCACGATGGATTCGCGCGCGGCATCGAGCGCGGCCTGGCGATGCTCGCCGGAATCGTTCACCGAAATCGGGATCTTCGAGAACGGCACGCGTTCCGGCGGATCGAACATGCCGAGTTTGAAGCGCGCGACGAACAACCGCTCCAGCGAGCGGTTGATCTCCGCCTCCGTGATGAGCCCGTTCTTCACCGCATCAACCAGCGAGCGGTACTCGGTGCCGCAGGTGAGATCCGTGCCGGCCTTGACCGCGACGGCGCTGGCTTCGGCGGCGGTGGGCTTGTACTTGTGAAAGCGGTAGATGTCGCTGATGGCGCCGCAATCGCTCACGATGTAGCCGTTGAAGCCCCACTCGCCCTTGAGCCGTTTGTCCAGCAGGTCGGTATTGGCGCACGCAGGGAAGCCGTCCACGCGGTTATAGGCGCACATCACGCTATCGGCTTTGCCTTCCACGATGGCGGCTTTGAAGGCGGGCAGATAGGTATCGAGCAGGTCGCGCCGGCTGGGATGCACGTCGAATTCGTGGCGTGAGGGCTCGGGTCCGCTGTGCACGGCGTAATGCTTGGCGGTGGCGATGACCTTGAAGTAGTGCGGATCGGTGCCCTGCATGCCCTTGATGAACGCGACCGCCATGCGCCCGGTGAGGAAGGGATCTTCGCCGTAGGTTTCCTGGCCGCGGCCCCAGCGCGGATCGCGAAAGATGTTGATGTTCGGCGACCAGAAGGTCAAGCCCTGGTAGCGGCGGTGCTCGTCGTTGCGGATGGCCTCGTTGTA
Source organism: Acidobacteriota bacterium (assembly GCA_018268835.1). Taxonomy (GTDB): domain Bacteria; phylum Acidobacteriota; class Terriglobia; order Bryobacterales; family Bryobacteraceae; genus Solibacter. The sequence goes on from JAFDVU010000065.1 coordinate 28,364, forward strand.
CTTGGCGCGCGCTTCGGTGGAGATGATGTCGGCGACGCGGTGCATGAGCGCTGTGTCCCACGTGGCGGCGAGTCCGATGGCCTGCGGGAAGACCGTGGCTTCACCGGCGCGCGCGACGCCGTGCAGGGCTTCGTTCCACCAGTCGTAGGCGGGGATGTTGAGGCGCGGAATGGCGGGCGCGGTGTTTTGCATCTGGAGGACCTTCTCCTCCAGGGTCATGCGGGAAACGAGGTCGGCGGCGCGGCGCTCCGCCGCGAGATCGGGATTCAGGTAGGGAGCCTGCGCGAAGGCAGCGGCGGCGAAGGCGAGGAAAAAGAGGGGCTTACTCATTTCAGCCCCATGCTACAACGGTTCGGGGCCGGGCGTGCGGGCGGACGCCACAAGAGTTCAGTACTGGCCGAGGCGGCGCCGCTTATGGATCAGGAAGTCGGGCAGTTTAGCGGAAGGCCGACTGCACCAGTTGTCAAACTTCCGAGCGGGCCTGATTCGCCCGGAATCCTGACGGCCAATCAGCGGCTCGGCGTTTATATGTGGCCAATGTTCCGGGCGTCCTGGACCGGCTCAGTTGTCTGTTGGGTGTTTCGTGGTTGTCTCCCCCTTTCCGCAAGCAGTGCTTTCCACCGGCGCACGCGCGTGTGGTAACATGCCTCCCACAAGGCCGAATCCCGATGCGAATTACAAGCCACGTATTGGCTAGCGGTCTGCTCATCATATCGCTGGGAATCACGACTTCAGTACGGATCGGCGAAGCGCAGAGGACGATCATTCCCAAGACCTGGGACGATGCAGCAATGCGCACGCTCGAAGTGCCATTGGCGAATCCTATCGGCTCGCCCAAAGATGTCTCTGCAGAGTACTACTATAAAATCCCGGTACGGCCGATCTACAGAAGCTATCCCATTTACGCGCCTGGTCACGAGCCGCCGGGATATATGCAATGGCTGCAGCGGCAAGACCCGGTGATCGTTTGGGATGACGGTAGGTACAGACCGCCGCTACGAACTAAGGCGGATTGGATAAAGGCGGGGAAGACTGTTTTTGACGCGCCAATCGAGTTCAGCCCTCCCTTGAGCCCCTCAGTAAAAGACGTTCACGATCCCGCTTGGTATTCCAAAGCCGCGGTGCCAACGACCCCTGATGGCATCATGCCGTTCATGATGTACGTGATCCGGAAGAAGGGCTCGGTTGAAGTCGGATCTGCTGCTTGCCAAACGTGCCACACTCGCATGATGCCCGATGGGAGCGCAGTGGAAGGCGCTCAGGGCAATTTTCCTTTCGAGCGCGCTCTCTTCGGCGAGCCGCTCGCTCCCGACATTTTAGGTCCGATTCTGGTCAGTACTTTCGGGGCACCCTGGATCAAGCCCGATCCACTCGCATCCTCCGAGAGAATGACGCCAGAAGAGATTGCGGCAGCGTCCGCGGCTATTCCGCCTGGTGTTATCGGTCGGCAGGGCACCAGTCTGCTTTACCCCGTCCAAACGCCCGACCTCATTGGCGTCAAGGATCGACGGTATCTGGACCACACAGGACTGCAGCAGCACCGCTCCATCGCGGATCTCATGCGCTACGCCGCAATCAATCAGGGCGCGGATGATCTGGCCAGCTACGCGGGATTTATACCTGCAGGAACTCCGCCGCAGTTCCAAAACTTGCCGGACCCGGCGACACAAGAGCGTTACAGCGACGAGCAACTTTACGCGCTGGCGTTATACGTTTACGCACTCAAGCCGCCGCCCAATCCCAATAAGTTTGGCGCTGCCGCCGCCCAAGGGCAGAAAGTGTTCGAGCGGGAAGGCTGTGCGAATTGCCACAACCCTCCGCTCTATACCAACAACAAGCTGACTCTTGCTGAAGGGTTCAAACCGCCGCCGGGTGCGGACAAGAAATATGACATCCTGCCCATTTCTGTAGACACAGATCCGTACCTGAGCATGAAGACTCGTCGCGGTACAGGCTATTACAAGGTCCCGTCCCTCAAAGGCGTGTGGTACCGCAGTATGTTTGGGCACAATGGATGGTGCGCGACGCTGGAAGATTGGTTTGACCCCCGTCGCACGCAAAATGATTACGTGCCCACTGGCTTCAAACCGTACGGCACTAGAAACTCAGCCGTGAAAGGGCACAGGTTCGGTCTCGAACTTTCGGTCGAGGACAAGCAGGCACTGATTGCATTTTTGAAAACACTCTGACACGGCACATTGGACGGTTGAATAGCCAAATCGAGATCGTGTCCGGAGACGTGACGTCCCATAACATAAGGGTCATCTGGACGGGTCACGCCCAACGCGCGGAATGGGATGGTGTGCTCCACGCAGATCGTCGCTGGCGATTCGGGCCGGACAGACCTTCATCTCAGCGATAGCAGCGGGCGGCATCGCAGACGGACCCATTCGCCGCCCACGTCACTCCGTCGCCGCGGCCTCTAGTGCGGCGATGTCGAACTTTACCATCGTCATCATCGCAGCCATGGCTCTGGGATGCTTCAGTATCTCGCCAATATTCTCCGGCACGATCTGCCAGCACAGGCCGAACTTGTCCGTCAGCCAGCCGCAGGCCATGGGCTTGCCACCTTCGAGCAGTTTGTCCCAGTAGCGGTCGATCTCAGCCTGGTTCTTGCACGCGACGGAGTAGGAGAAAGCCGGCGTGAGCGCATGCGCGGGGCCGCCGTTGAGGAACGTCATTTGCTGGCCCATCAGTTCGATGGTGATGGTCGCGATCTTTCCGGCGGGCCAGGGTCCCACACCGCTCGAACGCAGTTCAGCCACCTTCTTCGCTTCCGGAAATACCGCGAGATAAAACTCCGCGGCGTCTTCGGCGTTGTCGTCGAACCACAGAAACGGTGTGATCTTGCTCATGCTCTTCGCGCCGGTCAGTACTTGGGAACGCTGGGATCCACGTGGTCGGCCCAGGCGAGGATGCCGCCCTTCATGTTGCGGACGCGCTCGAAGCCGGCGCCACGGAGGATGCCGCACGCCTTCGCGCTGCGAATGCCGCTCTTGCAGTGGATGACGATGTCGGCGCTCTTGTCCAACTCGTTGAGCCGCTGCGCCACCTGCCCGAGCGGGATCAGCTTCGCGGCGGGGATATTGCAGATCTGGTATTCGTGCGGTTCGCGCACGTCGATCAGCACGAAGCTGTCGCCGCGATCCAGCATCGCTTTCACTTCTTTAACGTCGATTTCGCCTTCACTCACCTTGCTCTCCTGCGCGGGCGCCTGCGCGTTGGGCTGAGGCACGCCGCAAAATTGATGATAATCGATCAGTTTCGTGATGGTCCGGTGCTCTCCGCAGATGGGGCACTCGGGATTCTTACGCAGTTTGAGCTCGCGGAAGCGCATGCCGAGCGCGTCGTAGAGCAGCAGGCGCCCCACCAGCGGCTCGCCGATGCCCAGGATCAGTTTCACGGTTTCGGTGGCCTGAATTAGCCCGATGGTGCCGGGCAGGATGCCCAGCACGCCGCCTTCGGCGCAACTCGGAACCAGCCCCGGAGGCGGCGGCTCCGGATAGAGGCAGCGGTAGCACGGTCCGCCCTCGTAGGCGAACACGGTGGACTGCCCTTCGAAGCGGAAAATGGAGCCGTACACGTTGGGCTTGCCGAGCAGGACGCAGGCGTCGTTAACCAGGTAGCGGGTGGGGAAGTTGTCGGTGCCGTCCACCACCAGGTCGTAGTCCTTGAGAATCTCGAGGGCGTTTTCGCTGGTGAGCGCGACCTCGTGCCTGACGATCTCCAGGTGCGGGTTGATGCCCTGCATCTTCTCGGCGGCGGAATCGATCTTGTTGCGGCCGACATCCTTAGTGGAGTGGATGACCTGCCGCTGCAGGTTGGTGAAATCGACGACGTCGAAATCGACGAGGCCGATTTTGCCGATGCCGGCGGCGGCGAGGTAGAGCCCGAGCGGCGCGCCGAGCCCGCCAGTGCCCACCAGCAGGACCTTAGCCGCCTTGAGCTTCTTCTGGCCCTCGATGCCGACCTCGGGAATAATCAGGTGACGGCTATAGCGCAGAATTTCGTCCTTGGACAGCGTGACTTCCTCCGGGGGCGCGGCAACCGCCGAGCCGCCCGCGATGGAGGGCACCAGAGACACGGTATCGCCGTCGGCGGTGGGAGTGGCGTCCTTGCCCAGGTAACGGATGTCTTCGTCGTTGAGATAGACGTTGACGAAGCTGCGCAGCTTGCCTTCATCGGTGAAGATCTGGCGGCGCAGTTCGGGGTGCTGCGAGGTAAGCCCGTTGAGCACCTCGCCCACGGTGGCGCCGGAGACGGTCACGGAATCCAGCTTGCCGGTGAACTGGCGCAGCGGAGTCGGGATTAACACTTTGGCCATGTCAGTAAGTCAGCTCCTCTTTTTCGGCTGCGGTCTGGTCGAAATTCGGCAGCCAGCTATTGGCGTGGTGGAAGTCGCCCTTTTGAATGGAGAGCACCACGAAGGAATACCACGGACAGGAGTTTTTCAGGTCCGTGGCGGAAAAATAGGCGTCGCAATCGGGATGCGAGTGGTAGATGCCGATCAGGTCCATGCCGCGCGCGCGGGCGGCCCGGTCGGCGGCCAGCAGGTCTTCGGGGCGCAGTTCGTAGCGCGCCGCCTGCGCACCTTCGAAGGCGTTTTCGAGCGCGATGGCTGCCCTCACCTGCTTGGTTTCGCCGTCGGTGGTGCCCAGCATGGCGCCGCAGCACTCGTTCGGATAGGTCTTCCGGGCATGGGCCACCATGGCCTGCCACGGTTCGGATTCGATGCGGATCATTCCTCGTCCCAGAAGTGTTCGGAAAGGTATTTTTCGGCGCTGTCGCAGAGGATGGTGACGATGGCGCCGGTCTCGCCGCGCGCCGCCATTTCGCGGGCCACCATGGTGGCCGCATGCACGTTGCAGCCCGAGGAGATTCCCACCAGCACGCCCTCTTCGCGCGCCAGGCGGCGGACCATCTTGTAGGCGTCCTCGGTCTCCATCCAGATGTTGCCGTCGGCCAGGGTGTCGTCGTAGAAGCCGGGGCGGATCGCGGTGGGCATGTGCTTCAGCCCTTCGAGACCGTGGAAGCCGCTGGAGGGCTGGACCGAGATGCACTTGACGTGCGGCAGATCGCGGCGGAAGCGGCGGGTGATGCCGGTGAAGGTGCCGCTGGTGCCCATCGCCGCGACGAAGTGGGTGATGCGCCCCGCGGTCTGCTTGATGATCTCCGGACCGGTGCCGTCGAAATGCGCGCGCCAGTTGGCCGGGTTGTTGTACTGGTCCGGATAGAAGTAGCGGTCCGGATCTTCCTCGTAGATCTTGTGGCACAGGCGGATGGCGCCGTCGCTGCCTTCGGCGGGATCGCTGAATACCGTCTCGGCGCCGTAGGCTTTAAGAATGCGCTTGCGCTCCTCACTGACGTTCTGCGGCAGGACCAGTCTTACCTTGTATCCGCGGTTGGCGCCGATCATCGCGTAGGCGATGCCGGTGTTGCCGCTGGTCGCATCCAGAATCGTACGCGCGGGATTCAGCCGCCCGGAGCGCTCCCCTTCCATGACCATGTTGCGCGCCGCACGATCCTTCACACTGCCGCCGGGGTTGAAGTATTCCGCCTTGGCGTAGATTTCAATCCCGGCGAATTCCGCAGGGATCCTCTCCAGGCGAATCAGGGGCGTGTTTCCGATGGTGTCGAGCAAGGGCTCGGCATCGGTTCGCGCCAGTCTCGGGATCGGCAGTACGTGTGCCATGGACACCCAATTCGATTCAGAGTCCACCACAAAAGATGCGGCGGATCACGGATTTATGCCACAAAGGGAGACTTCCAGGGACCCTCCAGGAT
>JAFDVU010000066.1 GCA_018268835.1 Acidobacteriota bacterium
GCCCGGCGCGGTAGCGACCACCAGCACGGCGTCGCCGATGCGCACCAGGTGCAGGGCGTGCTGCGGCCCGAGCGGCAGCCTCTCCAGACACTCCATCTTCCTTCCGGCCGTCCGCCGCGGCAGCGCCACCGCGGCCCACCCGCGGCGCCGCAGCCACGCCAGCGTTCCTACCAGCAGCAGCAGAACCAACGCCACCGCCATGGTCTGCTCGATTACGTCCATGCGCCTGACTCCTAGAGATCGTCGCGGAAGTCCGTGATCCGCACCCCCAGGGTGTTCTCGATCACCACAATCTCGCCGGAGCCGCACAGCACTCCGCCGATGTAGATATCGATGTTCTCGCCGGCGCTGCGCGAAGTGCCGATCACGCAGCCCTCCTCGAGGCGCAACACCTCGCGCGCCGTCATGATGCGGCGGTCGAGTTCGACTTCGATATCGACCGGCACATCCCCGAGGGGGGCGATTTCTTCCTGGGAAGTCATCACTGGTTCCGTGGCATTGATCGGCGGCGCCGGCCGAAAGGTTTAGGGTCTCCCGTTTAGCGCTTCAGATTGATGGTTTCCTGGCTCAGTTCGTCCACCGTGGTGACCACGCGCGAATTGGCCTGATAGCCGCGCTGGAGCACGATCAGGTCCGTGAACTCGCGGGCGATATCCACTGTGCTGGCTTCGATGGCGCCGCCGACGATGTCGCCGCGACCGCCCGTGTTGGGCAGCCCGATGGCCGGCGTCGCCGTGCGCGCGCTGGTCTGATAGTTGTTGTTGCCGGCCGCGATCAGCGATTCGGCGTTGCGCACGCTGGCCATGGCCACCTGCCCGACCACCACCTGCTGGCCGTCGGAATACTGCGCCAGGATTTTGCCGCCGTCGGCCAGTCCGACCCGGATCAACTGTGCCGCCGCCGAGCCGTTCTGCGAACTGGCCGATGGCGCCGAAGGCTGCCCGAACTGGGTGATGCGCCCGGCTCCGCTGGCATTGTAAGGATTCCAGCTCAAGCTCATATCGGCGGCGCCGCTGTTGAGTCCGGTGACGGAAAAGTTGATGGGCGAGCCGCTGGCCGGCGAGGTGAGTTGCCCGTCGCTGCCGAAGCTAAGGGTTCCGCTGGCGCCCGAAAGATCGTAGGGCGTGCCGGCGACTCCGCTGCTCACGTCCTCGCCCGGGATGGTGATGTTGTACGACCAGGTATTGGGCGCGGTCTTCTGAAAGTGCACGGTCAGCACATGGTCCGTGCCCAGGCTGTCGTAGACCTTGATCGTGTCGCTGAACTTGCTGGTGGCATCGGCCGCGGCCGAGGAGTTGAGGTTCATGTCCAGGGTGAAGGCGTTGGTCGCGATCGGCTGCTTGGCCGCGCCCACGGGCACGACGATGTCGCCGATCGCGCCGTTGGTATCCAGGATTCCGGTGGTCGGATCGATGCTGGTCCAGCCCTGCACCCGCTCTCCGGTGTTGGTCAGCAGGTTGCCCGCGTCGTCCACCTGGAAATTGCCGGCGCGCGTATACAGCGTGTTGCCCTGGGTGTTCTTCAGCACGAAGAAGCCGTCTCCCTGCACGGCGGCGTCGAGCAGTCCGGTGCTGGCCTGGATCGCGCCCTGGGTGAACTGCCGGATGGTCAGGGGGCGGCCGGTACCGAACCCGACCTGGGTTTCCCCGAGGCCGGCGCCCAGCGACTGGGTCACCAGGTCGCGGAAATAGACCACGCTGGTCTTAAAGCCCGACGTGTTCAGGTTGGCCAGATTGTTTCCCACCACGTCGACCGCGGTAGAGGTTGCGTTCAGGGCGGATAGAGCCGTCGAAAAAGACGTAAACATGAAAGTCTCCTGTTAGTTTTTGGTACCGGTTGTCGCGGAGGTGGCGCCCGTCCCCGCGTTCATGGCATCGAGGTCGCCGCGGATCGCGGTGATGTCCTGGGCCATGTTGATGCCGTTTTCGAGTTGCTGGAACTGGGCCAACTGGGTCAGGAACTGGACACTGTCGCTCGGATTGAGCGGGTCCTGGTTCTGGATCTGCGACACCAGCAACTGCAGGAACATGTCCTTGGTCACCTGGGTGGACTGGCTGGCGGACGCCGTGCGCGCGGCGAAGGGATCCGTGGTGGATACCGTCGAGCTGGGAACGTTGTTCAGTGTATTGGCCATGGGTCTGCTCCGTTAACTCGAAATGCCGTTGATTTCGTCGCGGATCGCCCGGTCGACCTTTTCCTGCGACCAGCCCCGGCTGTAGTAGGCCGCCAGATTCCCGGCGTTGACGATATTGCCGTTGGGGAACTGAATCATCTGGTTCTTCTGGTTCTGCTGGAACGGCCCGGAAGGCGTGATGGCGTTCATTTCGACCACCGTGCCGCCGTACATCTGGGCCAGCTTCTGGGCCGTGGCCTGGGTGGCGAAGTAGATCGGGTTGTATCCGTACGTAATGCCATTCGGGCCGCTGCCGCCGGCATTGGTGATGTACGGGTTGGGTCCGAAGACACTCTCCACGGTGGGGTTCGCCGGGATGGCGGCCGCCGGCGCCGGCGTGCTGGAACCAGCCTGGGTGGCGTGGCCGAAGAGTGCCTTGAAATCGGCCGCCGGGTCGGCGGCGGCACCGGCACCCGCGGCCGGAGTGGAACCGGGGGAAGTGGCGCCGGACGTGGAAGCCGTCCCGGTAGAGGCACCGGCCGTGCCGCCGTCGGTCTGCCCGGCCGACTGCCGGCTGCTGTATCTGGGAACGATCCGCGTCGTGAACACGTTGTGGATCGAGTTGTTTACCGCGTGGCGGATAGGAACCATTCGAAGTCTTTTCCTTTCTCTTGCTTGGGTTGGTTTTCGTCGGGATGTCGCGGGCGGCGTTGCTGGCCTTCGCCGGGCTGTTGCTCCTGTCCCTGCCGGCCCGGGGGAGTGTCGTCCCGCCCGCCGGGAGCAGCGGCAGGCGCCTCGTGGTTCTGGCGCCAGCCCGGCGCCAGGACTTCACCGGTATGCCAGGTCTCGGTGCGGACTCCGTTCTCGGCCAGGCGGTCGGAAAGCGCGGGCAGCCCTTCCCGCAGACGCTCGGCCAGGTGATTGTCGGGCGTGCGCACCGCGACCTCCAGGTTCCCGGCGCGTTCGGAGAGCCGGACTTCCACGCGCCCGTCTCCCCGGGCCATTTCGAGACGGATCTCCCGCGCCGGCGCAGCCGGCTTGGCCGGCTCCGTTGCGGCGGCAGCTTCGAGCACGGTTCGCGATGCGGACCTGGGCGCATCGCCTGTTCCCCGGGGGGGATCAGCGACCGCGGCAGTGCTCGACGCGGCATTGCCCGGAGCCGTCATGGTGCGCAACGGCGTGGTGGCGGCGGAGGTTTCGTGGACCGCCAGGGGCGCAGCCTCGCCGCGCGCACTCTCCGCCGGCTCGTGCGCCGCGGTTGGGCGGTTCGCCGCCGGTGGCGCGGGGTCGGCATCCGCGCGCGCGGGTTCCTCTTTGGCGGGGCCGGCGGCAGGGGCTTTGGCGGTGGCCGGCAGGGCTTCCTTGTCAGAATGGGCCTGGGCCTGCCGGGGAGAGTATGTCCGGTGCCCTTCCGGCGCCGCCGCGGCAACGCCGGAGACCCGCAGGACCTGGGCCTGCGCGGTCAGCCGCGCGGCGAAGGCAAGTTGGCCGGCCTCGCCCGCACCGGCCGGCTTTTGCCTGACGGACAGGCCGGCGGAGAGGTCCCCGGCCGCCGGTAAGGCGTCGGCTTGACCCGCGGGGCGGGGCGAGGGTGCGGCTCCCGCTACCGGCGGGATCGCGGGCCGAACGGCGCTACCGGGCGCGTGTGCCGGCGCCTGCGTACCACCTGCGGTTGGGCGGCTGGTTCTGGGAGGCGGAGCCACCGGGTCCGGCAAGCCCGCCGGCCCGGGGGATGGCGCGGGTGCCTCTTCGTCCGGAGGGTTCGCCGGAGCCGCCTGGGAAGGGGGGAGCGGCACGGGGCTGGGAACGGCGGCGGCCAGGGCGGGGGCCAAGCGGCCGGCGTCCGGCTGCGGGACCGAATCGGACGCAGCGGCCCTTTCCGCACGTGACTCGCGCGGCGCGCGGGCGGGGTTCTCTCCCGCCGGGCGGACGGTTTGGGGGGCGCTGCCGGCTGCCGGCTGGGCTGCGGCGAACCCGGAGAACGCGAGCGGGTCGACAGCTAGTTCGCCCTTACGGGGGGCCGCCGGAAGAGTCTCCACCAGAACCGGGAGCCCGCCGGCGGTGGCTGCCTGCCCGGCGCCGTCACGAGCAACGGCGGCCGGCGGTTCTTCTTCGGCCACGGTGGCCTCGCGGGGCACCGGGCGCTCCGTCGCTGTCACCGGCAGTGATAGATGAGCTGCGACGGCAGCGGTGAGTTCCGGTTTCGCCGTACTGCCGGTGGGTGGCGCCGGCGGTTGGGATCCGGCCACCTCAACTACCGGCGGCTGTGGGGCACACTCCGAAGGCGGGCCGTTCTTTCCCGATGTGACCGCCGCACCAGCCAAGAGTGCTGGGAGGACCCGCGCAACGGCGGGACCCGGCTTCGCCGCCACCGTATCCGGAAGCCCGGCTTGGGAAGGAGTAGCCGGGGCCTCCTGTCCGCCGGCTGCCGGCGCCACAGGCATGGGCTGCCGCGACTGGCCGATCCATGCTGCGAGCCACGCCGGAAGGAGCGGATTCACATCCGGCAGAGGGCTCCCTGCCGCCGCCGCGCTCAGGGGCGCGTTTTCGTCCGGCGCCGCGCCCGCGAGTGTTTCTTGATGCCCGGTTTGGGCATCCTTGGTCTGGGCTGCGTCGGGGTGGGTACTGACGTTCTCTTGCCCGATCTGGCCGAGCCACACCGCGAGCCACCCGGCATCGGGTTGCGGCTCACCGGCGGGGTGCGCGGCGCCGGAATCGGCCGCCGCGAACCCTTGAGGCGCGTGCGGGAGCGCCAGGAGGATTAGTCGGGACGGCGCCGTTGCAGGAGTTGCCACGCCGGCGGTCAGTGCACCCGGCGGACCAACCCGGGCGGCGCGCATTTTCAACGAATTAGTCTGGTGGCGCGCGCCTGGAATTTGCCGTTCGGGCCGCGTGCGACAGTTTCTTGCCGCGGCGGGAGCCCTCCCTCAACCTCCCTCATCGGCCGCGGGCCGCATCTTTTGAGCACCTTAGCCCCCGCCGCCCTCGTTGGCATGCGGAGTGCTCCCTGGAGTTGCCGTTATGGATCCGCTGACCGCGCTCGCCGCCAGTGGCCTTCGCGCCCGGATGGAATCGCTCGACCTGTTGGCCAACAACGTCGCCAACGCTTCCACCGGAGGCTACAAGGCCGACCGAGAGTTCTACAACACGTACGTCGCTCCCGAAGCCGCTGTCGACGATCCCCAGCAGGTCATGCCGGTGGTCGAACGCCACTGGACCGACCACAGCCAGGGGGCCCTGCACGCGACCGGCAGCCCGCTCGATGTCGCCCTCGACGGCCGCGGTTTTTTCGGCGTCAACGGTCCCACCGGTCCTCTTTACACCCGCAACGGCAGTTTCCGGCTGGCCGCCGACGGCCGGCTGACCACACAGGACGGTTACGCGGTCCGCAGCCGCCAAGGGACGCCGCTGGTGCTGGACGCGACGCGGCACATCGAAATCGCTCCCGACGGCACCGTAACCCAGGAAGGCAACGTGATCGGCCAGTTGGAAGTCTCCGATTTCACCAGCACCGCCGGGCTATCCAAGCAGGGCGCGAACTACTTCCGCGCGGCCGATCCCAAGCAGCGGACCGCGCCGCCGGCCGGCACCAGTGTTGAGCAGGGCCAGATCGAGGGTTCCAATACCGGGGCCGCCGAGGCCGCGGTACGGCTGGTCAGCGTCATGCGCCAGTTCGAAATGCTGCAGAAGGCCGTGGGACTGGGCGGGGAGATGAGCAAACGCGCCATCGAAGAGGTTGCCAAGGTTTGAAGGAGAAGATATGATCCGCGCACTTTATAGCGCTGCCAGCGGGATGTCCGCGCAGCAGATGAACGTCGATAACATCGCACACAATCTGGCCAACGCCAACACCACCGGGTTCAAGGCGCGGCGCGCCCAGTTCCAGGACCTGATCTATCAAAGCGTGGTGCAACCCGGCGCGGCCTCGGGACAGCAGACCGTGGTGCCGACCGGCCTGCAGGTCGGGCTCGGCACGCGCGCATCCTCCAACGAGATCCTGTTCACGCAGGGACAGTTTTCCCAGACCGACAACCCGCTCGACCTGGTGATCCAGGGCAAGGGCTTCTTCCAGGTGCGGCGCCCATCGGGGGATCTGGCCTACACCCGCTCGGGAGCGTTCCACGTAAACCGCGACGGCAACATCGTTACCGCCGACGGCGACCCGATCGAACCGGCGATCACGATACCGGCCAACGCGCTGCAGATCACGATCGCCCAGGACGGAACCGTCAGCTATACCGTGCAGGGACAGACCGCGGCGCAGCAGGCCGGACAGATCCAGTTGGCCGGGTTCGCCAACCCCGCCGGACTGAACAGCCTGGGGGGCAACCTCTATACGCCGACCGACGCCAGCGGCGATCCGACGGTGGCCGCGCCTGGCGGACAGGAGGGCTTGGGCACGGTCCTGCAGGGCTACACGGAGCAGTCCAACGTGAGCGTGGTGGAGGAGTTCATCAACCTGATCGTGGCCCAGCGCGCCTATGAGGCCAACTCCAAAGTGGTCAAGGCGGCCGACGACATGTATCAGCAGGTGAACAACCTTACCCGATGATCCCGCTCGCCGCGTTTGCCGTCGCCGCCTGCCTGCCGGTGGACGCCGCCCGCGAGCGGATCACGGCGGCCGACATGGCGCGCGCCCTGCCGGAATGGAGCCAGGCAGCGCCCGACGCCGAGATCGGCTACGCGCCCGCGCCGGGCGTGGTCCGGGTGCTGCGCGCTCCCGAGTTGCGGCGCCTGGCCGAACGCTTCGGCATAGCCGCGGAATCCGCGCGCGACGTCTGTTTCGAGCGCGCTTCGGCGCCGGTGGCCGCCGAGCGCATGCTGGCCGCGATGCGGGAGCGGTTACCCGAAGCGCACATCAAAATCCTGGAGACCAGCCGGGCGGCCGCTCCCGAGGGAGAAATCGAATTTCCTCTCTCCGGACTGCGCGGCGACTACTGGTACGGGCGCATCACCTACGGCGCCGGACACCGGTTCACGATCTGGGCGCGGGTCGCCGTGACCCGGACCGTAAAGCGCGCGGTGGCTTTGGCCGATCTATTACCGGGGAAGCCGATCGATGCCGCGCAACTCAAAGTCGAAATCCGTGAAGAGGCGCCCGTGCAGGGCGTGCAGCCTGACGCAAGCTCCAGCGAAGAGTTCGCCGGCTGCCTCCCCCGGCGCCGGATCCCGGCCGGAACGGTGGTCCGGAAAGAATGGCTGGACCCGCCCCAGGTGGTGCAGCGGGGGCAACTGGTGAAGGTCGAAGTCGTGGTCGGCACAGCGCGCCTGGTGGCCGAGGGCGTGGCCGAAGCTTCGGGCGCGCTGGGCCAGGTCATCGCGGTGCGGAATCCCGATTCCCAGCGCCGTTTTCGCGCCCGGGTGGAAGCCGCCGGACGCGTCTCGGTGAAAGGTACCCTGTGAAACGTTCCCTACTCCTGCTTGTTCTTGTCCCGCTGCTGCCGGCGGCGGCGAAGAAGAAACCCTCGGCGCCGGTCGAAACCCCGCTGGAGCGCTACGTCAACGAGGCCCGCTCGCGGCTGCGAGAGGCGGCGCCACCGACGCCCGGCGCCATCTGGACGCCGGTCTCGCGCCTGGCCGACTCGGCACGCGACCCGCGCGCCAGCCAGGTGGACGACATCGTCACCATTCTGGTGGTGGAAAACGCTTCGGCGGTAGCCAGTGGGACCACCAAGACGCAGCGCGCCACCAGCGCCACGGCCGCGGTCAATACCCTGGGCGGGATCACCCGGGCCACGGGCCCGCTGGCCAACCTCGCCGGCATGACCGGCAATCAGCAACTCGCGGGCACCGGCACCACCACGCGCGACGTGGTCATCAGCACCACGCTTACGGCGAAGGTGGCGGCGGTCATGCCCAACGGCAACCTGATCGTCGAAGCGTTCAAGGACGTTCAGGTCAACGCCGAGCGGCAGACCATCATGGTGCGCGGCATCGTGCGTCCGGCCGACATCGGCGCCACCAATATCGTCCGCTCCGACCACCTCGGCCAACTCGAGGTGCACGTCAACGGCAAGGGTGTGGTGGGGGATGCCATCCGCCGCCCGTTCATCCTGTACCGGCTGCTGCTCGGCCTGCTGCCCTTCTGAACCATGACGAACCGGCTACTCACTTTCGTGCTTTGCCTGGCGGTGGCGCGGCCGCTGGCCGCGGCCCGCCTCAAGGATCTGGTCAGCGTGGAAGGCGTGCGCGACAACCAACTGATCGGCTACGGCATCGTGGTCGGACTGGCCGGCACCGGCGACCGCCAGCAGACCATTTTCTCCATACAAAGCCTGACCAACATGCTGGAGCGCATGGGGGTGAGCGTTCCGCCGACCGGCGTGCGCGTGGCCAACACGGCCTCGGTGATGGTGACTGCGACGCTGCCGCCGTTCGCCCAGCCGGGGCTGCGCATCGATGCTACCGCGGCCGCCATCGGCGATGCCAGCAACCTGCAGGGCGGCATCCTGCTGCTGACCTCGCTGCGCGGCGCCGACGGCCAGGTCTACGCAGTGGCCCAGGGCCCCGTGATCACGGGCGGCTTTTCGTCCGGACGGGCCGGCAACAGCCAGACCGTGAACCATCCGACCGTGGGACGAGCGCCCGAAGGAGCCACGGTCGAGCGGCCCGCCCCGTCCACGGCTCCTAAAGAGACCATCCGCCTGCAACTGCACCGCTCCGACTTCACCACCAGCGCGCGCATCGTCGAAGCCGTGAACGAGCGCTTCCAAGACGCCGCCCGCGCGGATAACGCCGGGCTGGTCACGATCGCGATTCCTCCGGCGTACAAGGCGCGCCCGACCGAATTCATGTCCCAGTTGGAGGGCGTCACCGTGGAAGCGGACAACCCGGCGCGCGTGGTCATCAACGAGCGCACCGGAACCATCGTGCTCGGCAAGGACGTGCGCATCGCGCCGGTGGCCATCCTGCACGGCAACCTGACGGTGGAGGTACAGACCACGGTAACCGTCTCCCAGCCCAATGCGCTGGCGCAGGGAACCACCGAAGTGGTCCCGCAGACCAGCGTGACCACCAAAGAAGAAAAGGCGCGCAACGTGGTGCTGCAGCGCGGCGCGACGGTCGAAGAACTGGTGCGCGCGCTGGCGGCCATCGGTTCCACGCCACGCGATGTCATCGCCATTCTCCAGAATCTGCGCGCCGCCGGCGCGCTCGATGCCGAAGTGGAGGTCATTTGATGGGCACGCTGGCCATTCCCCCGATCGAAGCGCCCGCCGTTCCGGGCGCCGGCAAGTCCGACGACCCGGCGCGCGTTCGCGACGCGGCCCGCCAGTTCGAGACGCTGTTGATCGGACAGATTCTGCACTCGGCGCGCGCCGACGGTTCCAACTGGCTCGGCAGCGCCGGGGATGCCTCCGCCGACTGCGCCACGGATTTCGCCGAGCAGCAGTTCGCCGCCGTGCTGGCGCAGGCTGGAGGGATGGGCCTCGCCCGGCTGGTGGAACAGGGGCTCCAGATGCCTCCCGCGGCCATGCCGCCCGAAACCGTCGCCCCGGCATCGAACGCCACCTCCTGAGGACCCGATGCGCCGACGGGACGGGCCTATCTGGCGCCCCGTCAGCCACTTGGAGGATGCCCGCGCGAGGCGTGAGCCGGCAGGAATGTGCGGAATTTATCCACACTCTGTAGTTGCAGACCCCTTTATCTTCAATTTTCTGCTACCATGTCGTTTTCTGGGGGTGTTGTGTTTCTCATCAAGCACAGACAGCAATTCGGCCCGGTCACGTTCCTCTGGCAGATTCAGGCGCCCGAGGTAGCGCGCGCGGCACTCGCCGGTCACTTCGTGATGGCCCGCATCGATGAACATGGCGAGCGCATCCCGCTCACGGTCGCCGATTACGATCGCGAAGCGGGTACCGTCACCGTCGTCATTCAGGCCGTCGGCAAGACCACCTTCGAGATGATGGCCCTGAAAGAGGGCGACTTCATCCTCGACTTCATCGGGCCGCTGGGGCTTCCGAGCCACATCCGCAAACTCACTGGGACGGTCGTGCTGGTAGGCGGCGGACTGGGCGTGGCACCGGTGTTCCCGCAACTGCGCGAGTACAAGCTGGCCGGCAACCGGACCATTTCGATCGTCGGCTTCCGCAACCGGGAACAAATGTTCTGGGAAGACCGCTTCCGCGAATACAGCGATGAGCTGATCGTGACCACGGACGACGGCTCCTACGGGCGCAAGGGATTCGTGACGCACGCGCTGGGCGACGTGCTGACCAACAACAAGGACATCGCGGAGGTCGTCGCCATCGGCCCGATCCCGATGATGAAGGCCTGTAGCGAAGTCACCCGGCCGTTCGCGGTGCCCACCGTGGTCAGCCTCAACTCGATCATGGTGGATGGCACCGGGATGTGCGGGTCCTGCCGCGTGACCATCGGGGGCGAGATGAAATTCGCCTGCGTGGACGGCGCCGATTTCGACGGCCACCTGGTCAACTTCGAAGAGCTGTATCTCCGCCAGAAACGCTTCGTGCGCGAGGAGCAGGCCGCGATGGAGCGCTTCCGCAACGAGAGCGCGCGGCTGGCCGGCATCACCGCGAACCAGGGTTTCCAGCCGCCCTCGTTCACCGCCCCCTGCGATCTGCCGGAACCTTTGCCGCGTCCCGCGGGCCCGCTGGTTCCGAAGAACATCCGCACCATCCCGCCGGACCGCGCGCCGATGCCGCACCAGCCGGCCGAAGCCAGGGTGCACAACTTCGACGAAGTCGCGCTCGGACTCGATCTCGCCGGGGCCCTTCACGAAGCCGACCGCTGCCTGCGGTGCAAGAAACCGCGCTGCGTTCCGGGCTGCCCGGTGGGCATCGATATCCCCGGCTTCATCTCGGCTCTGGCGCACCGCGACGTGCCGCACGCCTATCGAATCCTGAAATCCTCCAACGCCCTGCCCTCGGTGTGCGGCCGGGTCTGCCCGCAGGAATCGCAGTGCGAGGCCACGTGCGTGGTGGGCGCGAAGTATAAGCCGGTCGCCATCGGACGGCTGGAGCGTTTCGTCGCCGACGCGGCGCTGGGCCGCGGTTGGGATGAGGCTCCGGCCGCGGCAGCCACCCGCGTCAAGCGCGCCGCCATCATCGGATCCGGTCCCGCGGGACTGGCCTGCGCGGGCGATCTGGCCCGCAACGGGGTGGCGGTGACGATCTACGAAGCCCTGCACGTCGCCGGGGGCGTGCTCAAATACGGCATTCCCGAGTTCCGCCTGCCGGATGTCATCATCGACGCCGAAATCGAGAACCTCAAGGCGATGGGGGTGGAGATCCGGCTCGACACAGTGATCGGGAAGCTGTTCACGATCCCGCAACTGCTCGGCGAGATGGGGTACCACGCCGCTTTCGTCGGCACGGGCGCCGGATCCCCGAAGTTCGCGGGCATTCCGGGCGAAGCGCTCAACGGCGTCTTTTCGGCCAACGAGTTTCTGACCCGCGTCAACCTGATGCGCGGGCACCGGCAGCCGCTTTACGATACGCCGGTCGGGATGGGGCGCCGCGTGGCCGTGGTCGGGGCGGGCAACACCGCGATGGACGCCGCCCGCGTGGCCCTGCGCATGGGCGCGGATTCGGTGACGGTGGTCTACCGCCGGTCGCGCCGCGAATCGCCGGCGCGCATCGAAGAGCTGGAACACGCGATGGAGGAAGGGGTTCATTTCGAGTGGCTGACCAACCCGGTGGAGATCAAGGGCGATAGCGAAGGCTGGGTCACCGGGATGATTTGCCAGAAGATGGCTCTGGGCGAACCCGACGCTTCGGGACGCCGCCGCCCGGTTGCGGTGGAGGGAAGCGAATTCCCGGTCGATGTCGACACCGTGATTTACGCGCTGGGCACCAGCGCCAACCCGATCATCTCGCAGACCACGCCGGGTTTGAAGACCAACAAGTGGGGCTACATCGAGGTGGACGAGGCCACCGGGATGACGTCCATCCCCGGCCTGTTCGCGGGCGGCGACATCGTCACCGGCGCCGCCACCGTCATCCTCGCCATGGGGGCCGGAAAGCGCGCCGCCAAAGGAATGCTCGATTACATGGGAGTCAACAATGCCGTCAACGTGCCCGAAGTGTCACAGTGTCGTTGAAGACGATGAAATCTGCTGCGCGCTGATCCGCTACACCTGGCGCTGCAAGAGTTGCTTCAAGCTAACCACGGGTTTCGCCATCCCGTATGGCAAGTGCTTCCTCTGCGGCGGCGCTCTCGAGGTGATTCGCGACCGCGACCTGGGCGACTCCATGCACTTCCGGGCGATTCGCGAAGCCGTACAGTTCGAACTGGACGCGTTCCACTTCTACAAACTGGCGCGCGATAAGGCGCACGACCCGGCGCAGCGTGCCGTGCTCGAGCGCATGTTCGAAGCCGAGCTGGATCACCTGCACGAACTGGAAGAGAAGTATCACGCGCACCTCGACCGCAGCGCCGTGGAACTCTCCGAGGACGAGGACAAACTGCTCGCCAACTGGCTGTTTCAGGGAATCCGCTTCGGCGAGGACACCGGCATCGCGGACCTTTACAAGGCCGCCATCGAAATGGAGATCCGCACGCGCGACCACTTCCGCAAGTACGCCCGCGATCTGCCGGCGGGGCTGGAGCGCGACCTGTGCGCGGAACTCGCCGCCGAGGAAGAGGAGCACGTCGCCCTGCTCACCGGCGAACTGGAACAGATCGAGTAGCGTGAAGGGACCCGGCGCCGTCCGCTACACGACTTTGCGCCAGAGCTTGCCCACCTGGATGAGCAGTTCGGCGGGCGGATCCTTGAGCCAGATTTCGGTGTGCTTTTGGCCGTTGATCTCGACCGCGCGGGCCTTGATCCTCCGGACGGCCTCACTGACGCTCGGGGCGAGGCCGATGCGCGCCAGGAGCTTATCCACGCGAATGCCGCCGTCGCCGCACACCTCCTCGGGGAGGGGCACGCTGGGGATGTCCTGGGGGATTTCGCCGCGGCGCACCACGGAGTTGAAGACTTCGGCGGCGCGGTCGGCGTCCCCGGCGGAGTGGAAGTCGGCCACCACGCTCCTGCCGAGCGCGATTTTGGCCTCCATGGGATGCATGGACGCCCGCATGGCCGCGATCTCCTCCATGCTCTTATCGGTGAGCAGTTCGTAGTAGCGCCACATGAGGTCGTCGGAGACCTGCATGACCTTGCGGAACATGACCTCGGGCGGCTCGGTGATGCCGATGTAGTTGCCGAGCGATTTCGACATCTTGTTGACGCCGTCCAGCCCTTCGAGGATGGGTACGGTGGCGACGATCTGCGGCTGCTGGCCGTAATCGCGCTGCAGTTCGCGGCCCACCAGCAGGTTGAACTTCTGGTCCGTGCCGCCCATCTCGACATCGGCCTCGAGCGCGACCGAATCGTAGCCCTGGGCCAGCGGGTACATGAGTTCGTGCATGGAGATGGCCACGCCGTCCTTGAGGCGTTTGGCGAAATCGTCGCGCTCCAGGATGCGCGCCACGGTGTACTTGCTGGTGAGCCGGATGACGTCTTCCCACTTGAGCGGGGCCAGCCAGTGGCTATTGAAGCGGATCTCGGTCTTTTCGGGATCGAGAATTTTGAAGACCTGGTGCTTGTAGGTTTCGGCGTTGCGGTCGATGGCGGCCTGGTCGAGCGGCGGGCGGGTGACGTTGCGTCCGGTGGGATCGCCGATGCGGCCGGTCATGTCGCCGATGAGGAAGATGACGGTGTGTCCCAGATCCTGGAAGTGCTTCATCTTGCGCAGGAGCACGGTGTGGCCCAGGTGCAGGTCGGGGGCGGTCGGGTCGAAGCCCGCTTTGACGCGCAGGGGGCGGCCGGTCTTCGCGCTCTGGACGAGGCGCTCCTTGAGGTCCTCTTCGCGGATGATCTCCGCCATGCCCTTGCGCAGGTAGGTAAGTTGTTGGTCGATCGTCATGTGCTGAGCGCGCTCTTCAAATCTTCGGAGAATTTACGGATCTCTTCGAGTTGTTCCGGGGTGGCGGGCGATTCGGCGCTCCTGGAGACCAGGAAGGCGACGCCATCGCGCCAGACCAGGTAGGCCAGGCCCTGTTCGGTCATCAGGCCGGTGCCGCCCTGCGTGCCGCCCACGGCGGCGACGCAATTGCCGCGCGCGTAGAGCGAAACGCCCGGCCCTTCCACCATTTTGCGGATCCCGAGGTCGTCGAGGCGGCTCACATCTTGTAGCGGCCCAGGTCCTCGTCGTTGAGGCCCTCCAGCCAGCGGCGCAGTTCTTCGTTATTCACCTTGTCGGAGATAGTGGCCGCCTGCCGGGAGCTTTTGAGCACGCTCTCCTCGACATAGATCGGGCAATCCAGCCGCAGGGCGAGCGCGAGCGCGTCGCTGGGGCGGGAATCCACGCTGATGAGTTCGCCGTCGCGATCGATCCAGATCACGGCGTAGAACGTGTCTTCCTTGAGTTCGCTGACGACGACCTTGCGCAGCGAGGTGTTGAGCCCGATGAGCAGGTTGCGGATCAGATCGTGGGTCATCGGCCGCGGAGTCGAAACTTTCTCGATTTCGAGCGCGATGGCGTTGGCTTCATACACGCCGACCCAAATGGGAAGCACGGTGCTGCCGTTGACATCCTTGAGGATCACGATCGGCATGTTGTTCACGGGATCCATCATGAGCCCGCGGATCTTCATCTCGACTTCCATATTTGCGGCCTCCCCCCTCGATTACACCACAGTTGCGCTCTCACCCACCAACGAGTTGGGGCCGGAGCGTGTTACCCGTACGGGCAGATACTTACCGAGCAGGCCGGTACCGTTTGTGCCGGGATGCGTGAAGTTCAGGGTGCGGTTGCAGGAGGTGCGGCCGATCCACTGGCCGAGGGCCTGATTGCGCCCCTCGACGAGCACTTCGAGGATGCCGCCGACGAGTTCCGCGTTGCGGCGGATCTGGATGGCGCGCTGCTTCTCCTGCAGGACCACCAGGCGGCGCTGCTTCTCCTCCTCCGGGACTACGTCCTCCATCCGGAGCGCGGCGGTGTTGGGGCGGGGCGAATACTTGAAGCTGAAGAGCGAATCGTATTGCACCTGGTCGAGCAGTTCCAGGGTCTGTTCGAAGTCCTCAGCGGTCTCGCCGGGGAAGCCCACGATGATGTCGGTGGTCAGGGAGTAATGGCGCTTGGCGTTTTTAAGCCACTCGATGCGGCGCATGTACTCGTCGCGCGTATACTGGCGGTCCATGGCGGCGAGCACGCGGGTGGACCCGGACTGCACGGGCAGGTGCACGTGATCGCAGACGGCGGGGTTCGCGTCCATGGCGTCCACGATGGATCTGGTGAAATCGCGCGGGTGGCTGGTGGTGTAGCGCACGCGGCGGATGCCGGGGATTTCGGCGACGCGGGCGAGCAATTGGGCGAAATCCCACGCGGCGGGCGAAGGATCGCGGTAGCTGTTCACATTCTGGCCGAGCAACTGGATTTCGGTGTAACCCGTTTCGGCGAGACCGCGCGCCTCGGCCATGACGCTTTCGCTGGTGCGGCTGCGCTCGGGTCCGCGGGTGAAGGGCACCACGCAGTAGGCGCAGGATTTGTCGCAGCCCTCGATGATGGTGATGTAGGCGCGGTGGGGATTGTCGCGGCGGGTGAAAGGAGTGTCGAAGGTGTCTTCGGTATCGAGCGAAAGCCCGGTGACGCGGCGGTTGCCGGCTTCGAGTTGCACCAGCATTTCGCCGAGGCGCGTGTAACTGGCCGAGCCGGCGACCAGGGAGACGTGCGGCGCGCGTTCGAAGATCTTCTCGCCCTCCTGTTGCGCCACGCAGCCTAGCACGCCGAAGATCTTGCCCTTGCCGGCGTCGCGCTTGAAGTTCTGCAGGCGGTTGAAGACCTTCTGCTCGGCCTTATCGCGGATGCTGCAGGTGTTGTACAGCACCAGGTCGGCGGCTTCGGGCGTCTCCACCTGCGCGTAGCCCTGGCTGAGCAGCGTGCCGGTGACTTTTTCGGAGTCGTGGGCATTCATCTGGCAGCCGAAGGTTTCGATGTAGAAAGTCTTGGAGGGCACTCTGATTCCATTTTACAGGGTCCGCGGTTGATACACTGAAGGGGAAACCGGGCTCCGGTCCAACGGACCCGGTATCGCATTGTGTCACAAGGGGAGGGATCGCGGTGAAGTTCTTTCTCGATACGGCAAATCTGGATGAACTGAAGAAAGGCGCGAGCTGGGGAATCGTCGATGGCGTAACGACCAACCCTTCGCTGATCGCCAAGGAGGGACGCCCCCTCGAAGAGCAGGTCCGCATGATCTGCGACATCGTGGACGGCGACATTTCGGCGGAAGTGGTTTCCACCGAGGCCAAGTCCATGATCGAAGAGGGCCGCAAGCTCTCCAAGATCCACAAGAACATCGTGGTGAAGTGCCCGCTCACGCGCGACGGCATCATGGCCACGAGCGCGCTCAGCAAGGACGGGATCCGGGTCAACGTGACCCTGTGTTTCTCGCCGGGGCAGGCGCTGCTGGCGGCGAAGGCGGGCGCGTACATCATCAGCCCGTTTGTCGGCCGGCTGGACGATATCGGTTTCACGGGGATGGATCTGATCCGCAGCATCACCCAGATCTACAAGAACTACGGCTATAAGACGCAGGTGCTGGCGGCGTCGCTGCGCTCGCCCACGCACGTGATCGATTCGGCGCTGGCGGGCGCGCACATCGGCACCATGCCGTTCAAGGTGCTGGACATGCTGTTCAATCATCCGCTGACGGATAAGGGGCTGGATCAGTTCCTCAAAGACTGGGGCAAGGTCTTCCACGAAGCGGGAGCCGCCCGGTAGGGAGTCGTAGCGTTTCGTGTCGATGCCGGTCCTGGAATCTCCGTACGCAGCCGCCAGGCTGGCGACGTTTGTGCTGGGCGGATTGCTGGCAATCCTGCTGGCGATCCTCGCCTGGCGCGCGTGGCAGCGGTCGCGTGTCGCTCCAGAGGAGCGGGAGCGGCGGCGGCGCGCGTGGCTGGTGGCGACGGGGAAACTGGGGGACGCGGCGCTGGTGGATATCCGCGAGGAACTGCTGGTGTACTCCTACGCGGTGCGCGGCGTGGAGTACACGGCGTCGCAAGATATCACCCTGCTGGCGGACAAGGTGCCGGCGGATTTGTCAGGGCTGCCGCACGTGAGCGTGAAGTACGATCCGAAGAATCCCGCGAATTCGATCGTGCTGGCGGAGGAGTGGAGCGGACTGAGGGCCTCGCGCGCGGGCCTGCGGTAGCCCTCAGCAGGGCGGCGCGCCACGTCCGGAGGTCCGGCCTTCTGGGCGAATCGGCGACGCGGTCATGCGGTGTTACCTTAGATCGCTCGAGGGACTACAATTGCGCTCATGAGGAAGCGCGTTGTATGCACCGGTTACCTACTCCTGGCGGCGGTTCTGCCGGCGCAGGTGAATTCCACCGACCGCACCGTGACGGTCACCGTGTCGCGGGCGGTGAACGCGGCGCCGGATCAGGCCGCGTTCCGTCTCAGCGTTTACTCGCCCGTCAAAGCGACGCTGGACGATGTGCTGGCGGCGGTGAAGCCGGCCGGGATCACGGCGGCGAACTTCACTTCAGTTTCGAGCGGAAGTGCGGGCGTGCTGGGCTCGGTGCTGAACGCCGATGGCTTGCAGTGGAGCTTCACCCTGGTGGCGCCGCTAGCCAACCTGAAGGCGACACTCGATCAGTTCGCCGCCTTGCAATCGGCGCTGGCCAAGGCGCGGACCGGCATGAACATCGATTACTCGCTACAGGGGACGCAGGTTTCCGCTCAGGCGCAGGCGGGACAGGGTTGCGCGGCCGCGGACCTGATTTCCGATGCCCGGGCGCAGGCGCAGAAGATGGCGGCCGCGGCCGGAGTGAGCTTGGGCGCGGTGGTCGGGGTGGTTGGGAGCAGCATGGCGGCGCCGGCGGCCGCGGCGTTCACAAGCGCGACCTATCTGCCTGTGTGTTCGCTCACGGTGAAATTCGCGCTGGGCGGGGATGTGAGTACGGGGGCCATCGCGATCTCGGCCTCGCGTAATGTGGCGGCGGCGCCGGATCAACTGGCGTATCAGATCACGGTGCGCACGGCGCTTTCGGCTTCCGTCAGCGATGCGATGGGCCTTGTGCCGGGCGTGGGCATCACAGCGGCCAACCTCACCGGCGTGAGCGAGGACAGTGGGATGGGGGACGTCGCGACGGCGGCGTGGACGTTCCAACTGGTGACGCCTTTCAGCAGAATGAAGGATCTGAACGCGCTGTTATTGGACCTGGGCCAGAAACTCGGGCGGCGCAACGGGCGCCCGGTGCTGACGTACTCGTTGTCGTCGCAAACGTCGGCGGCTGCGCAGGCGCAGGTATGCGATCTGACGGCGCTGGCGAACGATGCGCGGCATGCGGCGGAGTGGATCGCGGCGGGAGCGGGCGTGAATGTGGGCGGGGTCGTGGGGGTGTCGCAGGGGAGCGGGGCGAGCGTGACGGGGGACTACAGTCTCCTGGGAGTCTTTAATCCGATGACCTTGGTTCCCGCTCGCTCGTTGGTTAGTTTCGCTGCATCCCCATCGGGTTGCGGCTTGGCGGTGCAGTTTCAGTTGGTGCAGTGACTCGGGGAAGGAAAGAGTAGCGCAGGGCTCCAGGCGCGCTGACGCGCGCCTTTGCAGGCCGGGAGGCCTGCGCTACCAAAAACGCCGGCGCCACAGGGTGGAGGGGTGGCGCCGGCGCGAGTGGTTGATTTGATTAGCCTGGGTTGGGACCGTTGTGGCAGCTATAGCAGCCGATGACGGTTCCGCGGGGGAAGGACTTGCCGGCCATGGTGCGGTCGGCCTGTGTCTTCGACAGGATGGTGCCGCGGTAATCGGTGCCGTGGCAGACCTGGCAGGCGGTGGCTCCACCGGAGTCAGCCACACTTTGATGGCTGCTGACCCAGGAAGAGCCAATGGGATGGAGTCCGTGCGGTCCGCCGGTGATCGTGCTGGGAGTGCTGGCGTGGCAGGCGGTGCACTCGGCCAACATGCCGGCGTGTCCCTGCAGGGACGTGCTCTGCACGTTGTCGTTGGCGATGGGCGTCGGGAACTCGGCGTGAGTGGAGCCGTGGCAGGCTTCGCACTGCAGGCCGCCGTGTCCCTTGGAGAAGCGGTAGAGCGAAATGCCCGTGGCGGGCGTGTCCGCGTTGGTGGCGAAGGTCGTATCGGCGACGGTTCGCACGGTGGTGCCGGACGAGAAGACCGACGTATAGACGATCTGGCCGGAATTGCTGGTGGCGGTGCCGGTGTGGCAGCTCTGGCAATTGGGTTCATCGAGCCAGCCCTTGCGGGTGGCGGTGGCGACCGTGCTCATCGTGCCGTGACAGCTCTGGCATTCTACTTCGTGAGCGCCGGTGGCGGGGTCGGTGAGAGTCGCCATGGCGCCGCGCAGACACTGGGTGTTGGGTCCGGGGTGGCACATGTAGCAGGTATCGCGCGTGGTGCCGGAATCGAGCGTGGCGCCGGTGCTGGGATTCTGCACCGAGGCATGCTGGGTGTGCATGGCGGTGGTGAACTGCGGCACACCGGGGACGCCGTTGAGCCCGAGGGCGTTGGTGGCGTGGCAACTGCCGCAGAGGATGGGATGCATGGTGGTGGCGGTTGCCTCGAGGCCGTTGGGGCTAAACGCCTCCGCGGCAAGGGCGGAGGAGAACAGCGACGCGTTGCGGCTCTTGGAGAGCTCGTCGTGCTTGCGCAGGATATTGAGCTTCACGTCCTTGGCCGGGTCGGCGTTGAAGACCCACCCGGACGCCGGTTGGGCGGCGCTCGAAGTGGAGGTGGAGGAATGGCAGAGGGAGCAGGTCATCTCGTCGGAGATGGGGAGCACGATATTGGTGCTGGCAATGGCGGTCCCGGAGGAGTTGTGGACGACCAGCTTCATCATGGGGAAGTAGTTTTTGGCGGTGTAGGTGCCGGTGGAGGAATCGGGGTAGTTGGTCATCGGGATGCCTTCCGCGAGCCAGGTATTATCGGTGGCGCTGAAGGTCATGGGCTGCGGCGTGTTGTTGGCGCCGGGCATGGCGTTGCCTTTGAGACCGACGTCGGGGGCGAGCATGCCGAAGCCGAGGGCGGAGGCGAACTGCCAGAAGTTGGTCTTGAGCGAGGAGGATGTGTTCAGGGTGTTGGTGAGTGGGTCGTTGACCGCCTCATAAGTAATGGTGTAGCCGGCGGGGGCGACCACGAGTTTCCCGGCGGAATCGATCAGGTGCGCGTGGATCGTGTTGTAGGGCGGAAGGACGCCGAAAACGCTGTAGTCCTTGCCGTCGTCGCAGTGCATACCAAGGTCGTTCCAGCCGATGACCTTGTAGCCGGTGGCAGTGCCGCCACCGGTGCCGCCGCCCGAGGTGCTGAGCAGGAACGTGACCGGCACGGAACGGGTTGTCCCACCGGAAACGATGGCGATTGTGCCGGCATAGCTGCCAGCCGCAAGGCCGGAGGGGGAGACGGAAACCGTAAGAGTGCGATTGGTGGTGAGGCTGCCGGAGGGGGAAAGGGCCAGCCAGCCGGCTCCGTTCTGCACTGAGGCGCTGAAGGCCGTCGCGGTGGGTGCGGTGACGGAAATGGCTTGCGGGGAGGGCGCGGAACTGCCGACGGTGCCGGAGAAGGAGAGGGAGGCGGGCGAGATTGTGATGGCGGTGCTGGTCACGGTGAGGGTCACGGTGGCTCTTACCGTCGTCCCGTTGGCGGAGGCCGAGATGGCCCCGGTGTAGGTCCCGGCGGCGAGTCCGTCGGTGTGCACGGCGACACTCAGGGTTTTATCGGTAGTGAGGCCGGAGGGCGAGACGGTGAGCCAGGCGGATCCGCCGTTCTGGGTAGAGGCTGACGCGGTGTAGGCGCCGGGCGAGGTCACGTTGAGTGTCTGCTGAGCGGGAGCGGAGCCGCCGGTAGTTGCGCTGAAGGAGAGAGCGGTGGGGCTGATACCGAGCGGGTTCGACACCACGAGGGTGACCGGGATGTTTGTGGTGGCGCCGCCGACGGCAACGGAAACGCGGCCGCTATAGCTGCCGGCGCCGATTCCCGCGGGGTTGACGGCAACCTTCAGGGATTGGTTGGTGTACAAGGTGCCGCTGGGTGAGACGGAAAGCCAGTTGGTTCCGCCGCTGAGGACCGTGGCCGAGACCGCGATCCTGGTGCGCACGGCGGCGGTGACCGACAGGGTTTGGGACGGCGGGGCCGTGCCGTTCACGGTCGCGTTGAACTGCAGGGATTGCGGGCTCACCGACACGGAAACTGCCGCCTGCCGGTCCTCGGCGCCGAGGGTGGCTGCGAGGGAGAGGCCGGCGATCAGCCAAATCGACCTGTTTAGAGTTCGACACTCCTTCATGTGTTTGCTCCTGGGAAGTGGGATCCATGCGGGTCTCAGGGACGGCCGGCATTTTAAAGTCCGGCGCTCGACGGCGCCGCGACTGGACCCTGTTGCGCGTGAGATACCGCGCATGTAGGTAGGGGATTCTCAACTGTTGCGAAATAAAGCAACTGTTAAAAAATGTGAGGGTGATTTGACCCATGTGTGGGGCGTCGCACGGTGAGAATTCCCACAGGCGGCGGATTGCCGCCGTGCGCGTGTGACGTGTGGTCTCGTCAGGCCGGTGTCCGGGGCGGGCGCCGGCCTGCGAGTTACGCGGTGACGGGCTTGCCGTTGACGGTGACGTTCTCGAGCGAAAGGCCCTCGACGTTCTCGGTCACGCTGGGGCGCTCGGCGTTGACGAAGGTGCAGTTCCTGAGCCGGATGTCGCGGATGGGCGCGTTCTGGAAGCCGCGCAGCGACCAGGCGTTCTGACACTTGGCGACCGCCACGTTGACCATCTCCACGTCGCGCACGATGGGGGTGAAGCCGCCTTTGTTGCCTTCCTCGTAGTAGAAGTCCACGTCGAGCGCGGCGCGCGCGACCTGCCCGACCTTCACGTTGCGCATATAGACGTGCTCGATGATGCCGCCGCGCATGGCGTTGTCCTTGAAACGGAGGACGCGGTCGAGGTTGGGGCTGTCCATGCGGCAATCCTGCGCGAAGACGTAGCGGATGTTGCCGGAGCACTCGCTTCCCATGGTGACGCCGCCGTGCCCATCCTTCATGTCGCAGTTCTGCACGATGATGTTTTCGCTGGGACGGTTGAGCCGTCGGCCGTCGGCGTTGCGTCCGCTCTTGATGGCGATGCAATCGTCGCCGGTATCGAAGGTGCAGCCGTCGAGGAGCACGTCGACGCTGGATTCGGGGTCGCAGCCGTCGTTGTTGGGGCCGTGGCTGGACACGGTGACGCCGCGCGCGATGAAATTGCGGCAGAGCACCGGGTGCATTTCGTACATGGGCGAGTTGGTGATGGTGATGCCCTCGATCATCACGTTGGTGCAGCGGTAGGGCTGGACGAACATGGGCCGCAGGTAGCCGCCTTCGCCAAAGACGCGCTGTTCCACCGGGACGCCCTTCTCGGCCATCTCGCCGAGGGCGGTGCGCGCCTTGCGCTGGTTGCCGGGCGAGGTGCCGCAACCGGCTTTGCCGCTCCAAGGCCACCAGTGCTCGCAACCGGCCTGGCCGTCCAGCGTGCCGCCGCCGGTGATGGCGATGTTGGTCTGGTCCAGCGCATAGATGAAGGGCGACCAGTTCATGCACTCCAGGCCCTCGAAGCGGGTGAGCACGATGGGGTAGAGCCGGGTATCCGGATTGAACTTGACGGTCGCGCCCTTGGGCACGACGAGGTTGATATTGCTCTTGAGATGAATCGCGCCGGTGAGGAAGACGCCTTCGGGTACGGTGACGTGGCCGCCTCCGGCCGCGGCCGCGGCGTCGATGGCTTTGCGGAACGCTTCGGTATTGTCGATGGTGCCGCCTTCCTTGGCGCCGTAGCGGGTGATCTCAAACTTACGGTTGGGGAACTTCGGCGGCTGGATCCGTTTGAGGATTTCCGGCAGGCGCGACCACGGGTCGCCGGCGGCATCCAGACGGCCGCGCAGCAGCGCGGCGCCGCCCACGGCGCAGAGAAGATTGCGGCGGGAGAGCGTATTCATCACACCGATGGTAGGACCCGGCAAACCACGCGTCAAGATACGCACGGGTGCGGGAACCCGTGGCCCGCCGCCCACACCGCATCCGGGCGGCGAAAGCGGGGATCCGCGCCGCCTGCGACTATAATGGAACATATGTTCTTTCGCAGAGAGCGGCCCCGTGTTCCGACGTTCCAGGAGCGCCTGGATGCCCTCAAGTCCGCCGGTTTCACAGTGACACCGCAGGGCGGAGGGGCCCGTGTCAGCCGCGCTGAGTGCGGCGTGGATCTGGCCGAAGCGCCCGGCGGCTATCGCATCGACGAGCGCGCCGGCATCCTGAGCGGCAGCGAAATCGCGACGCTGGTGGACGGCGGATTCCAGAAGTTCTTCCGCACTCCTTCGGGGGCGCGCCGGCCGGCGACCGCGGATCTTCTCAAAGCGCTGCATGACTTCGAAGAGGACCTCAAGGAGGCCCTCGGCGAAACCAGCCTCTACAACAGCTCGCTGGGAACGGTTTCCACCTTCTACCAGTACGACCGCCTGACGGATCGGGACCGCGGCGTGCCCAAACGTGCCTGGGATTGATCCCGGCGCGGTGATCGCGCCCACCGCGCGCGTGGATGCCGGGGCGACGATCGGTCCCGGCGCGCGCATCGGCGAGTACTGCATTGTCGAGGGCGATGTAACCATCGGGGCCGGCTGCGTCCTGGAGCCGTACGTCTATATCAAGCGCTGGACGACGCTGGGCGAGAACAACGAGATCGGCGCCGGCACCGTGCTGGGCACCGATCCGCTGGACAAGAACTTCGCCGGCGCGCGCAGCTATCTGCGAATCGGCAGCGGCAACAAGATCCGCGAGCACTTCACGATCTCGCGCGGCACTCCGCCGGAATCGGCCACGGAGATCGGCGACGGCAATTTCATCATGACCAGCGGACACATCGCGCACAACTGCCGGATCGCCAACCGCGCGGTGATCGCCAGTTGCGTGCTGCTGGGCGGGTACGTGGAAATCGGCGACGGCGCGTTTCTCTCCGGCGGCGTACTGGTGCACCAGTTTTCGAAAGTGGGGCGGCTGGCCATGGTCAGCGGGAACACGCGCGTGAACCTCGACGCGCCGCCGTTCTTCACCTTCGCCGGATTCGAGATCGCGCCCAAGGGGCTGAACCTGGTGGGGCTGCGCCGCGCCGGGTTCGTTCCCGCGCAGGTGGCCGCGCTCAAGCGCGCCTACCGGCTGCTGTATCGTTGCAACCTGCATCGCGACGAGGCGCTGGCCGCCATCGAACGTGAAGTAGACACCCCGGAGGCGCGCGAATTGGCGGCCTTCGTACGGTCCTCGCGCCGCGGCATTTGCCGTCCCTGAAGCGCGCGCCCGGCGCCACAGGTAAAAGGCCGCGCACAATTACTTGCACGCACATACTCGGTCTTCCGGAAATCAGGGGGACTCCACAAATTACGGGCGGCCGGCAGGTGTGAACGGGATGCCGTACGCCGTGTCGATTGACATGTATTCGGCAAAACTCATACAGTTAGGCGATGAGAAGCGAAGGACTTAGTACCGGCGAGGCTGCGCGGCTCTGCTCCGTCAAACCGGATACGGTCCTGAAGTGGATCAAGAGTGGCCGGCTGGCGGCAACTCGCACCGCGGGTGGTCACTATCGCATCGACAAGGGCGATCTTGCCGTGCTGATTCCCCCGCGGGCCGCTTGTGATGTATTGGGACCTGAGACGCCCGCTGGCGGCCACAGTCCTTTGCGCTGCTGGGAATACCTGAGCCGTCCCGGTGCGATTAGAGACGAGTGCCGGAGATGTGTGGTGTATCAGATTCGTTCCGCCTGGTGCTTTCGGGTCGCCACCGATCTGGGGTGTGACATCGGCCAGAAGAAGAGTTTCTGCGCGAGCCCCTGCGAGGATTGCCCGTACTACCGGCGGGTATCTGGACTAACAACAAACGTTCTGGTGATCACGTCCGACACGGAGTTCGTCGATGCGCTTGGAGCGGGGGACGGCACCCTGACACTCCGCTTTGCGCGAAACGCGTACGAAGCCTCCGCCGTCATCGCCGCTTTTCGCGCCGCATTTGTCGTCGTCGATGACGACTTGATCGCCGATGGTCAACACGACCTTATCGATCATCTCATCGCCGATACCCGCCTTCCCGGCGTGCGGATCGTCCTCGGAGTATCGGGGGGTGGAGGCGCTCGACCTCGAGTGCCACTGCACGATGGAGTTGTTAGCGTCGTCGAGAAGCCATTCGGGCAGGATCGGATCGTGGAGGTCGTCGGCCAGTTCCCGGTTGAACCGGCACCCCCAACGGACGCCGCTTAGCCGCCGTAATCCGAGTTTTCTGGATTATTCTATCGGCCAACTCCATAAAACCTCGCACGCCTGAAGTGTCTTAAAGATATTCGCCTCTTTTTATTGACTTTGTGAGACCGCCAACCTTAGTATCTACGCATCTCATCCGGCACGGCGAATCGTATGGGTGAAAGGAGCGATCGACATGAACAAGTTTAAGAACGCGATGGTCTCGGCCGCGGCATTCGCGGGACTTTCACTGATTAGTTCTTCAGTGAACCCGAATCTGTTGGCGTTGGATGGAGGGGCGGCCCCGTCCCAGGCGAACGTCCAGAGCGACCTCCAGACAGTGGACTACCTGGTGCCCCACATCTCCACGGTACCCGCCAATGCCGGCAAGCGGGTTGAGTTGTTTGTCAGGGAGAAGGTTCAAAAGCCTTCAACAATCCAGCGCCCCGTCGTTTTGATGATTCACGGCGCGACAGTCTCCACCGTGCCCGTCTTCGACCTTCAGTTTGAGGACTACAGTTGGATGGAACGTCTGGCCAACGCCGGTTTCGACGTCTTTGCCATGGATCATACGGGATATGGCTTGAGCCCCCGGCCCATGATGGACAATCCATGCAACAACGCGACTGCCCAGCAGCAACTATACCTTGTTCCGAAAACTTTGACGCAGCCATGCTCGCCCGCCTATCCGTACCAACTTACATCGATCCGCTCGGACTGGGACGAGATCGACAGTGTGGTGGACTATCTCCGCGCCTTCCGGAGTGTTGACAAGGTGAACCTCGTCGCCTGGTCGTATGGAGGGGTTCGCGCCGCGGGCTACGCCGGACTGCATCCGGAGAAAGTGGAGCGGCTTTTTCTGTACGCGCCCGGGACCTCGGGGACGACGAACTATAACCGCCTCAACCTCGACAATTCGCCGCAGCCGCAACCCCTGCCGGGAACGCCTTCTAACATCCTGGGTACGAACGATTTCCATGCCGCATGGGACGCACAGGTGGGTTGCGCCCAGCAGTACACTCCCGATGTTCGGCCGCCAATCACTCAGTCCATGCTGGATTTCGATCCGCTGGGTAGCACGTGGGGAGCGGCAGGGGTGAGACGTGCGCCGACTCTCAACATGACCACACCCAACTGGGGTCTTAATATGGCGCTCGCTGCCAAAATCACGGCTCCTACTCTGATCATCCGCGGAGACCTCGACAAGACAGTCCTGTTACCGGGTATTCAGGCGCTTTTTGGCGATCTTGTCGCCGCGCCCCAAAAGGTGTTCGTCCATGTCGCGTGTGCCTCGCATTATCTTGTGTGGGAGAAGCAACACGAGATCCTTCTCAGCGCATCCGAAGAATGGCTTCAAAAGGGGACATTCACAGGTCAACAGAGCGGGTCTTTCGCAGTAGATAGCGGCGGCCAGGTCCGTCAGGATCCTTTTGCGGTTTTACCGGTGGCGAGCCAGTTACAGTATCTGGCTTGCGGAACCACTCCTCCAGCCGCGTCGTGCCAGGTTTCGGTTAGCGTCTGGAACTACTATCTGGTAAATCGGGTCAGCCCGGGCGCGAAAGGCATAGAAATCGGCGATGGCACTCTAATGATGACTGTGCAGCAGTATATGGCGGCAAGAACGGCAGCCGGGTTGTGATCCCGGGTGCCTCGTTCGCGCCGAAGTCACCGGGAATCCGAACCCGGGGAGCGGCCCTTCCGCCGTTCGACCCTGAAGAGTGGAACCGAAGATCAGACCCGGGTGCCGGCACGCCAGCGAAGCAGCGTCGCGCCCCAGGAGTAGCCCACCCCGAACCCGACCAGCATCACCAGGGAGCCCTGGGGGAGGCGGCCCTCCCCGGCGGCACGCTGGAGCGCGATCGGGATGGTGGAGGAAACCGTATTGCCGCAATCGGAGAACGCGAGCTCGAATTTCCCGGCGGGAATCTTCAGGCGCTTGCGCAGGTGCTCGAGCATGTATTGGTTGGCCTGGTGAAAGACGAACAGGTCCACATCCTCCAGTAGGATCCCGGCTTTCTCGAGCAGAGTGCCGACTACCTGCGGCACCACCTTCAGGGTGAACGTGAAGATCTCGGCCCCGTTCATGAAGAGGTTGTCGCGGCTGCGCACATTGCCGTTTTCGTCTTCCGACGCCACGCCGCTTTCGGCGCTGCGCGGGCACCTCATGCCCCCCGTGGGGACGATCAGGTTCTCCGCGCCGCTGCCGTCGGTGCCGTAGACGAACGGTCCCAGCAGCGGAGCGGGGGTGTCCACGGCGGTGAGCAGGGTAGCGGCCGCCGCGTCCCCGAAGATTGTGCGCACGCTGCGATCGCGCCGGTGCAGGAACTTGCTGTACGATTCGGCGGTCAGCAGCAGCACCCGGCCGGCCTGCCCCGATGAAACCAGGCCCTCCGCCAGACCGAGCCCGTAGACGTAGCCGGAACACCCCAGGTTGAAATCGAGGGCGCCGGCCGTGGTCGGAATGCCGAGCCGGTCCTGAATCAGGCAGGCCGTGGTCGGCAGAAAATAGTCGGGACTCTGCGTGCACAGCAGGACGTAATCGATCTCGCCGGGGGCGCAGGCGCCCGACGCGAACAACTTCCGGGCGGCAGCCACAGCCAGATCGGACGCGCACTCGTCGGGAGCCGCGATGTGCCGCTCCCGAATGCCGGTCTTCTGGTCGATCTTCTCGGCCGACCATTCCGGAAACTCCGCCGACAGATCGGCGGTTGACAGCGTCTTCTCCGGAAAGTGGTACTCAATCGCGGAAATCGCGGCGTGCATGCAATCCTCCCGAATTATTGAGCGGTGTAGCCCCCATCGACCACCAGGGTGGTTCCAGTGATCCAGCGTCCCGTGTCCGCCGCCAGGAAGGCGATTGCGTTGGCCACGTCCCGGGCGGCACCGAGGCCAAGCGGGTGCGCCTTGACGAGGGCCTCAAACTGTTCCGGCGACCACAGGCCGCTCATCTCTTCCAGCATCTCCGTGCGCACGTAACCCGGCGCCACACAATTGACGCGAATCCGTTCCGGCGCCAGTTCCATCGCCAGGGATTTTGCCAGACCGATCAGAGCCGCCTTGCTCGCTCCATAGACGGAAAGCGCGGGTTTTCCACCCAGACCCAGGACGGAGGAGATGAATACCATGCTGCTCTCCGGTGCGTGCGCGCCCTTTTCGGCGAAACCGCGAGCCAGCATGATGCTGCTTTGCAGGTTGGTCCGCCACTGATCGTCGGCGGCCTTGGGCGTAACAAACTTGAGCGGCACGGTCAACTGCTTTCCCGCCGCGTGGACCATAGCCTTTAGGGGGCCCGAGCGGGCCATCACGGATCGAAACCACGGGAGGATCCGATCGCCGTCAGCCAGGTCGCAGGATTCGATACTGTGGCCCTCGCCGGCCAGTTGCGTCCGCGTTTCTTCAAGGCGCGCCTGGTTGCGGCCGCAGAGGATTACGGTGGCATTCAGGCGGCTCAGTAAGATGGCGGTTTCGCGGCCGATTCCGCTGGATGCGCCGGTTACCATCACCGAGGCGCCGGCGAAGTCGATCAGGCTCTCGACCGCCGCCATTCTCAGCTCGCGGCGCCTTCCGCCCGGGCCAGGGTCAACAGGTCCCCGACTGTAACGCAGTTGACGATCTGCCGCGGCTGGATCCTGGTGCCGTTGTTGGTATCGGCCAGTGCGATAAAGCCAAGCATCGCCATCGAATTCCACTGCTCCAGGTCCGCCAGTTTTTCGCCACCCGTGAGCGTGCCGGCAGGCAATTCCAGGATCGCATCCATCTCCGAAAGAAATTCAGCGCGTGTCATGTCGAAGAACCTCCCACAGTCTACCGCAGATTGCGCGAATTCTGGCACCGATTGGAAGACCCCATCGCACTCGCATCACCCAAGCCGTCTGGTTTTCGGTTTGTATGCTGTAATGGTGTTCACATGGGGTTCAATGCGTTCATCCGGGCGGTAAAGCGCGGCGAAACGCCTGTGTACAGGCTGCTGCGCTCGCTGGCGAAACTCGTCACCAGTCCGCACATTCCGCGAGTGCCGCGCTTCCTGAAACCGCCTCTGCGCGTGCTCTACGAAGCCCACTACGGATTTATCACGCTTGGGCGCCTGTTCATCACCGTGTTCTACCGCCATCCGCTGTTCCAGGCGCGGTGCGCATCGGTCGGAAAGGGGCTCTCCATCGACGGCCTGCCATATGTAAGCGGCCACACGGAGATCCACATCGGTGACAACGTATGGCTGGGCGGTAGGATCGGCATCTTTTCCGGGCGCATGATCGAGCACCCCCGGCTCATCATCAAGGACTACGCCGAACTCGGCTGGAACGTGCAGATCACGGTCTCGAAGGAAGTGATCATCGAGGAGCACGCCAGAGTCTCATTCGATTGCCGCATTTCCGATTCGGACGGCCACCCCCGCGAGGCGGACCTGCGGGCGCAAAACTGCCCGCCCAAATTGGAAGACATCCGTCCCGTGCGCATCTGCCGCGACGCCTGGATCGGGAACGGCACCCACATCATGAAGGGAGTCACGATCGGCGAAGGCGCCGTCATCGGCGCCAACAGCGTGGTCATCTCCGATATCCCTGCCTTTTCCCTGGCCATGGGGAATCCGGCGGAAGTGTTCTTCCATAACTTCGGCCGTCCCTCGAAGAAAGCCCCTGCCGGAGCCGCCGGTAACGGGGAGATCGCGCAAGAGCAGAAAGCCTGACCCGAACCGCCGGCTCTCACCCCGAAACCGGCCGCTTCTTTTTCGTCAACTCCTGTTCGTAGATGGCGGCCGTCCGCTCGACCGCGACCTCGATGCTGAGCGATTCGCGGGCGAAGGCGGCCGCGCGGCGGGATAATTCGCGCCGGAGCGGTTCGTTGGCGATCAGCATGGCCAGTTTGTCCGCCATATCCGCCACGTCGCCGGCGCGGAACAACAGCCCGCGCTCATCCTCTCCGGTGAGTTCGGGCGTGCCTCCCACGCGGGATCCGACCGATGCGCAGCCGCAGGCCATCGCCTCGAGCAGCGCGTTGGAGAAGGCCTCGGAATGGGAGCACAGCGCGAAAATATCGATGGCGCGCAGGAATTTTGGCACCTCCGGGGTGGAGGGCTGGAAGCAGCATGCGTCCGCGATGTTGAGCCGGGTGGCGTTGGCCTGCAGTTTCGGTAGTTCGGGGCCGCTTCCAACGATCAACAGCTTCATTCGCGGATCCAGGTGCCGCACCCGGGCAAACGCTTCCTGCAGCAGATCGAGCGCCTTCTCCGGCCTGAGCACGCAGATTGCGCCGATCACCAGGGAGGCATCGCGCACGGGGTCCGGCCGGGCTTCGCCATCCAATGGGAAAAACTGCCGGGTATCGACGCCGTTGTAGCAAAGGTGAATCGCGTCCGGCCGGATGTGTTCGTCTTCCACGAGGTGCCGGCGCATGGCCTCGCAGTTGACCACGAACCCGTCCACGATTTTGTCGCTCCAGCGCAGCAGGCGGCGGCTGCGCGAGTCGAGCAGATCGCGGCTGCCGAGTTGGCTCGAAAGCACCACGGGAACGCGGACGGCGCGGGCGACTGGGGCGCAGAAGACGGCGATCGGGTCGTAGGCATGCACGACGCGGATCCGGTTTTGCCGGAGGTAGGCGCCCAGGCGCACCGCGCCCGCCGCCGCCCGACGCGAAACGAAGGACGATAGCGGGATTTCCAGCACCGGAACGCCGGCGGCGGCAAGCTCCTCAAAACGCATGCCCTTGGCAGAGTAAGTCGCGACGTGGGGCAGGAACCGCCGGCGGTCTATGTGGATCGCGATCTTCGCGACGTCGCGTTCGACTCCGCCGTGATTCAATTCGCGGACCATCAACAGGACCGGAATCGGGCCGCCGTTGAAGAGGGACTGGCGTGAATCCTGTCTCAAATCGCCTGCCTCTCGAGAACGCCCGCCACCCGACCGGTTGCGAAAAGCGTGAGGTCCTCCGCGCCGATAGTCAGCCGGTGGAAGGGTGGTCCGAGCGAGGTTCGTGACAAGCCCCTTATTTTATCGCCCGGCCGGGAGAGCTCGCAAACCACGGTCCGGAATTTGCGGGCTCCGGCGTGGGGCGGAGTATAATCAGATGTTTCGTCCCGAACCGATGTGCGGACTCTCCTGGTTTCTCCGCGCCAATGCTGGCCACCCGTAAGCGGCGCGAAGCTGCGTGAATATCATCTGGCGCGAGCCCTGGGAACGCGCGGCGAGACTACGCTCATTTTCCTGGCCGCGCGCGACGGCCCGGTTCCCACACTCGCCGATCTGCCATTCTGCCGCCGGTTGATTCCTGTGCCCGCGCCGAAGCCGTATACCCCCGGCAAGATTCTGCGCGGTCTGGTGGGACGCTGGCCCCTGCCCGTGTTGAACTTCGATTCCGCACCCATGAAGGCCGCTTTGGCCGAACTGCTCTCCCGGGAGCAGTTCGACCTGATCCAGATGGAGTACATCGGCATGGCGGCCTACATGCCCGTGTTGCGGGCAGCATCGCAGGCACCGATTGTCCTCGACT
The DNA here is from genome assembly GCA_018268835.1 of Acidobacteriota bacterium. Lineage (GTDB taxonomy): Bacteria > Acidobacteriota > Terriglobia > Bryobacterales > Bryobacteraceae > Solibacter. Next base: position 31,805 of record JAFDVU010000066.1, read on the forward strand.
GGCACAACATCGATTCGGAACTCATGGACCGCTACAGCCAGGCGGCGACATCCCCCTTGCGCAGGTGGTATGCGGGGCATACCGCGCGCCGGTTGGCGGCTCTGGAAGAACAGATGCTCGGTGAAACGTTTGGGCACATCGTCTGCAGCGAGCGGGAGCGCGGCCAACTCAAGGCCATCGCACCCCGGGCGCGCGTGGCGGTGATAGAGAACGGAGTCGATGCCGATTATCTCCGTCCGCCGGAGGGGGTTCCCGGGGTTCGCCGCCACCTCGTCTTCGTGGGTTCGATGAACTACCACGCGAATGTCGATGCCGCGGTTAGTTTCGTGCGCACCGTCTGGCCGGCCGTTCGTGCACGCTTCCCGGAGTGGGGGATCTCCATCGTCGGATCGAACCCCACCCCGGAAGTCCTGGCCCTGCACGGAGAAAACGGGGTGGAAGTGACCGGCACGGTGGAGGATGTCCGGCAGCATTACCGGCGGGCAATCGCCGCGATCGTCCCGCTGACGGTCGGCGGCGGGACTCGGCTGAAGATCCTGGAGGCGATGGCCGCCGGGGTGCCCGTGGTATCGACCGCGATTGGAGCCGAAGGCCTGTCGGTTACCGGCGGCCGGGAGATCCTGATTGCGAACGACGTGGCCGCGTGGACCCGGAGCCTGGAGCAGGTTGCGCTCGATTCGACCCTGCGCTCCCGCATGATCGCGGCGAGCCTGGACCTGGTGAGGTCCCGGTACGATTGGAACGCGATCGGCGAGTCACTCTGGCAGACCTATCGGGAATGGCTGCGATAGTACCCGCCCCCTAAGACGCGCCGCCTGACTCCTCCGGTGACCGTGATAAGGTAAATCTGGTGTCTCACGGAACCGTCGCAGCTCCGCCAGTTAGCCGTAACGCCTCCGAGTCCAGGCTACACTCCGTGGACGCCTTGCGGGGGTTGGCCGCGACCGCCGTCGCCTGGCAACACTATACGAACTCGGTCCCGGGGTTTCTCGACAAAGGCTGGCTTCAGCTTGCGGGTTCCTACGGGTGGCTGGGCGTGGAGGCCTTTTTTGTCATTTCGGGATTTATCATCCCATATGCCCTCTATCGCTCGGCATATAAGCTGAAAGCGTATCGTCTTTTTCTCGCCAAGCGCCTGATCCGGCTGGAGCCCCCGTACCTGGCAAGCGTGGCTCTGACCATCTGCCTGATTTATTTCGGCGACCTGTTGATCGGAAGGCCGCACGATGCACGGCTTACGCTGCCCGGCATTCTATTGCACATCGGTTACTTGAATGTTTTCTTTTCCTACCCGTGGTTGAACGCCTCTTATTGGACCCTTGCCGTTGAATGTCAGTACTACCTGACGATGGGGCTGATCTTCCCGTGCATCAGCAGCGCCCGCCGTGCGCCGCGGCTTCTGGCCTATATACTGCTTGCCTCCTCGTGCTGGCTCATCCCCTCCGTGAATTTCATGTTCCACTACGTGTTTCTTTTTCTGCTGGGGATCGCCATGTTCCAACGTCACGCCGGCATCATCGGCCAGATCGAATTCTGGATATCGGCTGTGGTTTCCTCCCTCGGCATTTATGTATCCATGGGGCTCCCCCCGTTCCTGGCAGCCGTGTTTGCGGCGGTTTTCATTTCGACCTGGTCGCTGAATTGGAAGATCTTTCTATTCCTGGGAGACATTTCTTATTCCTTGTACCTGTTTCATCCCACGGGGGTTTTTGCCATCGTGGCCTTCCGGCAGCTGGGTCTGGT
>JAFDVU010000067.1 GCA_018268835.1 Acidobacteriota bacterium
AGCGAGCGCTTCAGCTCCTTGTCGCTGACCATGCGGCCCTCTTCGAGATCCACCAGCAGCATCTTGCCGGGCTGCAGGCGGCCCTTGAGTTTCACGTCCTCGGGCTTCACCGGCAGTACGCCGGTTTCGCTGGCCATGATCAGGAGGTCGTCGCGCGTGACCAGGTAGCGCGCCGGGCGGAGGCCGTTGCGGTCGAGCGTGGCGCCGATGGAGCGGCCGTCGGTGAACGCGATCGCGGCTGGCCCGTCCCACGGCTCCATCAGCGAAGCGTGGTATTCGTAAAAGGCCCGCTTCTGTGGATTCATGTGCTGGTTCTTGGACCAGGCTTCAGGAATCAGCATGGCCATGGCGTGCGGCAGGCTGCGCCCGGACATCACCAGCAACTCCAGTGCGTTATCGAACGCGGCCGAATCGCTGCCGCCGGGCTGGATGATCGGGAACAGCTTCTTGATGTCGTCGCCGAACAGGGGCGATGCCAGCACGCTCTGCCGCGCGTGCATCCAGTTGACGTTGCCGCGCAGCGTGTTGATCTCGCCGTTGTGCGCGATGTAGCGGTAGGGATGCGCCAGTTGCCAGGTGGGGAAGGTGTTGGTGGAGAAGCGCTGGTGCACCAGGCACATGGCACTGATCACGTCGGCGTCCTTCAACTCGGGATAGAAGTTGGCGATCTGCGGCGCCAGCAGCAATCCCTTATATACGATGGTGCGCGCCGAAAGCGAGGGGATGTAGAAGAAGCCCTTGTCTTCGATATCGCTCTTGGCGACCTCGGTTTCCGCGCGCTTGCGCACGATGTAGAGCTTGCGCTCGAGTTGGTCCTCGGTCATGCCCTTGGCGCGGGAGACGAAGATCTGCTGGATGTAGGGCTGCGAGTTGCGCGCCACGCGCCCGATGGCTCCGCCGTCGATCGGCGTATCGCGCCAGCCGAGCACGGTCAGCCCTTCCTCGGCCACGATGCGCTCAAGAATGCCCTCCGCCTCCAGGCGCGCGCGCGGTTCCACCGGAAGGAACGTCATCCCCACGCCGTACTCGCCTGCCGGCGGCAGCGTGAACCCCAGCTTCGCGCACTCCCGCGCGAAATATTTGTGCGGGATCTGGATCAGCACGCCGGCGCCATCGCCGGTCTCCGGGTCGCAGCCGCACGCGCCGCGGTGGGTCAGGTTGATGAGAACCTGAATCCCCTTGAGGATGATGTCGTGGGATTTTTGCCCTTTGATGTTCGCGACAAAGCCGATACCGCAGGCATCGTGTTCGAACCGGGGGTCGTAGAGACCCTGGGCGGGAGGTAGACCGCTGCTCACAATGTGGTCGCTCATAGATTCTCTTCCGGGGGAAGTGCCTTCGGTGGAGGGTAATCCAGCCGCGGCCGTTCCGAATGGAGCCAAAGGCGGGTTTGCCTTTTGCCCAGTGTACCGCGTCCACTACTATTAGACAACAAGAAAAGATTTGCTGGACAAAATCAGTGTCTCTTATGATATTCTGACCGGGTGGCGCTTTTTGAACATAGACTTTTCAGGGAGATAGCTACCACCCGCAGCATGAGCCGGGCTGCCGAACACTGTGGTGTCAGTCAAAGCGCCGCCAGCCAGCACGTGCAGGAGGTGGAACGTCGCCTGGGCGTGACCCTGCTCGACCGTACGCGCCGTCCCCTGGAACTGACGCCCGCCGGACGCATATATCACGATTTCTGCCGCGAGATCCTGCGCCGCGAAGAGGAGTTCCTGCGAGCGCTGGAAGGCGTGAAAGGCGATGTCGAAGGCACGGTGCGTGTGGCGAGCATCTACTCCACCGGCTTGAGCGAGATGAGCCACCTGCAGGAGGAGTTCAGCCGGCGCTATCCGGCGGCCACGCTGCACGTGGAATACATGCGTCCCGAGCACATCTACGAAGCCGTGCGCAACGACACCGCGGACCTCGGGCTGGTCAGCTATCCGGAGCCGAACCGCGACGTCGCCGCGCTGCCCTGGCGCGAGGAGGAGATGTTCGTCGCGGTACCGCGGGCGCATCCTTTCGCGGCGCGCGCCGCGGTGGAGCCGGCGGAGTTGAACGGCAGCGACTTCATCGGTTTCGACGAGGACCTGCGCATCCGCCGCGAGATCGACCGCTTCTTCCGCGCGAACTCGATCGAGGTGCGGCTCGCGATGCACTTCGACAACATCCAGATGATTAAGGAAGCGGTGGCGCTTGGCAGCGGCATCAGCATCCTGCCCGCGCGCACGATGCAGGCGGAGATCGCCCAGGGGCGCCTGGCGGCGGTGAAACTGAACGCGCCGGAACTGCTGCGTCCGGTCGGCATCGTGCACCGCAAGCGCAAGAAGTTCAACCGCGCCGCGCAGGGATTCCTCGAAATGCTGGTGGGTTCGCCTTCGCCCGCCGGACGCGGCTGATCGCGGCGCTGCCGGCCGGCACAGCCGGCACACTTCCAGCAACTCCGCCCCTCCGGTAACTCGACCCTTGACTTCATATTAAGGCCCTATTATCTTTTTATCGGGGAAGGAGGAATCGTGTCTCGCCTCCTACCGTTTGTGTCCGCCGGCTTCCGCACGCCCCGGCCCCAACTGGAAGATGCGGAGACCGATCGCGAAGATCCACCCAGGGAACACGGTAGTGGTTCGGCAACTGATCCGGACGAGGGTTCGGTGCCAGTTGGACCGGCCACCGGCTCTGGCATCACCGTGGGTGCCTGAACGAATCAGGTTCAACTTCGGATCGAAACAGGGAGAAGCAAATGAACCAAGCGTGTTTTCGTCGCGCGGGGTTCCTCGCGCTGACGCTCCTGCTCATAACCGGACTCGCTTTCGCGCAATCTGACCTCGGCTCCATTTCGGGATTCGTACGGGATCCTTCGGGTGCCGTCGTCCCCAACGCGAAGGTGACCGTCAAGAACCCAACCGGTCTCGAACGACAAACAACCACCAACGAGTCCGGGTATTACACAGTGACCAACATCCCGCCGGCCTTCTACACGGTCAATGTCGAAGCCAGCGGATTCAAACGATACGAAAGCTCGCAGAACAAGCTCGATCCCAGCGCCGCACTCAGCCTCGATGTGGCGTTGACCGTCGGCACATCATCGGAAACCGTGACCGTGGTCGCGACAGCCGCCGCGCTGCAAACCGAATCGGCCGCGGTCCAGAAGGACGTCACCCGGGAACAGATCGACGCGCTCGAACTCAACGGCCGCAACCCGATCTCCATGGCGGCCCTGGTGCCCGGCGCCCGTGGTGGCAACCTCGCCGGTCTGAGTTTCAACTTCACGCAGGGGCCCAGCAATTTCAATGGCTCCCGTAACTGGGAGAACCTGATCACCTATGATGGAGCCCCGGCCACGCGCACCCGCGCCAACGGCACCAGTCTGGGCGCAGCCGACGTGGATTCCGTCTCCGAGATCCAGGTGCTCACCGCCAACTACGCTCCGGAATACGGGCGCACCTCCGGCGGGCAGATCCGCATCATCACCAGGAGCGGCGGACCCGAGTTTCACGGCGCGGTGTACGAGTACTTCCGCAACGACGCGCTCAACGCCAACACCTGGTCCCGCAACCTGAACGCCTCCACGGCCTTCGTCCCGCCCTTCCACTACAACCAGTTCGGCTACAACATCGGCGGGCCGTTCTACATTCCGGACAAGTTCAACAAAGACAAGAGCAAATTCTTCTGGTACTGGGCTCAGGAATGGGTCCGCTACCGCTACACCGACACGGCCACCTGGACCGTCCCGAGCGACCTGATGCGCACGGGGAACTTCAGCGAACTGCTCAACCCGGCCAACTATTACTACGGCAAGGCCATGGCGATCAAGGACCCCACCACTGGTGTGCCGTTTAGCGGCAACATCATTCCGGCGAACATGCTGAGTCCCAGCGGCCTGGGCATTCTCAAGGCCTATCCGCGGGCCAACTTCGCCGCCAACCCCATCGGCGTGAACGGCAACTTCTACACGGCCGCCACCCACCCCCAGAACCAGCGCAAGGATACGCTCGCGGTGGATATGAACCTGACGCCGAAACACCGTCTGCAATTCCGGCGCAACAACTATGCGTTCTGGGAATACCAGCCGCTGGACGGCACCCCCACCCTCACGCCGAAGTACTTTAACCGCCCCAACCAGACGAACTCCCTCGACTATGTCTGGACCATCACCCCCACCATGGTGAACGAGGTATTGGTCACTGCCAGCCTGGACGATGTCTATATTCCGGTGGACGAAGCGCATTTCTTCGACCGCACCACCGCGGGCATCAACTACCCGTATATCTTCCCCGCCGGCAAAATGATCCCGACCCGCATCCCGAGCGCGAACATCACCAACTTCAACGGCCTTAACGGAGGACCGTATCCCTCCCACTCCTCGGGCCCGATCTACACCCTTTCCGAAAGCTTTACATGGGTGCACGCGAGCCATACGATGAAGTTCGGCTTCGCCTTCGAGCGCTCCGGCGAGAACGATAACGACGAGATCAACGTCAGCGCCTGCCCGACCTGCACCAACAACCAGAACGGCCAGTTCCTGTTCACCGACGGCCGCTCCGGACAGCCCTCTTCGGGCGTCGCCGCGGCCAACACCGCTTTGGGTCTCTTCGACACCTACTCGGAGTTGGGACAGCGCGCCTACACCCTGTTCCGCAGCAACATGTATGAATGGTTCGCCCAGGATAGCTGGAAGGCCAGCCAGAAACTGACCCTGACCTACGGCCTGCGCTGGACCATCAACTACCCCTACCAGGCGCTCTGGCGCAACATGTCGGTGTTCGATCCCACCCTGTACGATCCCGGCAAGGCAGTGACGGTCGATTCCCAAACCGGCCGGATCTTGCCCAATTCCGGCGACCGCTACAACGGCATGGTGATTCCAGGAACCTCGTGGCCCTCCTCGGCCCAGGGACGTTTTCCGGAAGCCACCGCCGGGACATACGACTACCTGTTCCGCAACGGCGTTCGTCCCCCGTATTTCTCCAACGTCCAATCCAAGACGCCGCAGCCGCGTCTGGGGGTCGCCTATCAGATCAATGAGAAGACCGTGGTTCGCGCCGGCGCCGGGAGGTTTTTCACCCGTAACGGCGTCAGCGACTCCATCTTCCTTGGCGGCAATCCTCCATTCCAGCCGACGGCCAACGTCTCGTTCGGAAACGTGGACAACCCGGGCGGCACGTCCACCAACCTGCTGCCTCTTACCGTAACCACCTACCCGTTGATTCAGAACAACCCCGAAGCCTGGAACTGGAACGTGACGGTGGAGCGCAATCTCCCCTGGAAGACGATTGCCAGCATCGCGTATGTCGGCCGTCGAGGTATTCATCTGGGGCGCGAGGTCAACATCAATCAGCCGACCCTCGCGGTGGTCGCCGCCAATCCCGGCGTGAATCTGGATTCGCTGCGGCCCTACAAGGGCTACAACTCCATCCGCTCCAGCCAGAATGTGGCCTCCTCGCGGTATAACAGCCTACAGTTGACCTGGAACCGCCGCATGTCCCAGGGACTCATGTTCGGCCTGTCGTACACCTACTCGAAGAGCATGGACGACGGCTCCGGTTACCGTGACATCCTGCCGAACGCCTACTGGGCACACAACCTCTGGGCCCTGTCGGCGTTCGATGTCACCCACATGATGATGATCAACTACCTCTACGAACTGCCGTTCCTCCGCTCCAACAAACAACTGGCCGGCAAACTCCTCGGCGGTTGGCAGATCAGCGGCATCACACAGCTTCAAACCGGCACCTCCTGCGCCGCCGTTGTCAACACCGACTACGCCGGCGTAGGCATGGACGGCAACATGAACGATTGCGGAGGCGCCGGACAATTATGGGCCATGAGCACTACCCCCACGGTGCTCGGCAACTTCGCCTCCGGAGGCAGCGCCGATACGCGCCTCTGGTTCCAGACCACCAACTCCGACGGCACCCCGATCTTCACCGCTCCGGCCAAAGGCACCTTCGTCACCGGACCGGCCAGCCGCAACTTCGTACACAACCCGGGGTTGATCAACTTCAACATCGGCCTGTACAAGAAATTCGCCGTCACAGAGCGGACCGGCTTCCAGTTCCGCGCCGAGGCCTTCAACGCCTTCAACCACCCGAACCTGAGCGGCGCCGGGTACAACCCCAATAACCTGGCGACCTTCGGCAAAGTCACCACCAAGACCGGCGACGTGCGCAACCTGCAACTCTCTTTGCGCTTTTACTTCTAATCCCTCTCTCTTCCGGCGGGGTGGTCGGTACGAGAACCATCCCGCCGGGATTTTTGGTGTCTTGCTTCCGGCCCCGGAGAGGCGTAGTGTTTGAGGCGTGGTGACCGATCTCGGCGAAGTATTCCGGCTCGGGACCGCGAAGGCCGGCGAAAATCTGGCGTTCCGCCGCTACCTTTCCGCGCACCACTACCCCGACGGCCCGTTTCAGATCGTCGCCGGCGAAGTCCAGCAACACGTGGATTGCACGGCGTGCGCCAACTGCTGCCGCCATTCGGTGGTTTCCGTCACGCACGGCGAGATCGAAGCCATCGCGCGGCATCTGGGCGTCGCGCACGAAGAAGTGGTCCGCCGCTACACGGTGACCGATCCCGGCGCTCCCGCGCTACGCATACTGGCGGGATCGCAGGACGCCTGCGTGTTCCTCATGGGCAACCTGTGCACGGTCTACGACGCGCGGCCCAAGGCGTGCCGCGAGTTTCCGCACGTCGCCATGGGCACGCACTCCCTTGGCGCGCGGCCTTCGTCGCTGGCGCGCTGGGCCGCACTGTGCCCCATCATCTATAACGCGCTCGAAGAGTACAAGCACCGCACCGGCTACCACCCGCACGAGCCGTCATACCTTGACGAACCATCCGCGCCGGTACATCACATACGAGATCCCGTACATCACGAGCATGTACGTGACCGCGAATAGCAGCGAGGCGTTGTTCGGCGATGCCAGCGGTACGAAGACCGCCTGGTAGATCGGGTCGCGCCAGCCGAGCAGAGACAGGATCGGCTCCAGGAACTCCGAGGCCAGGTACACGACGATGGCGTTCATCCCCAGGATCTCCAGCGGGCGCACCGCGCGCCGCCGCCCGAGATGATCCACGAACCACAGGAAGCCTGCGAACATCACGAAGTCCAGCCCCGCCATGAAGAGGGAGAACGACGTGGTCCACAGCTTCTTGTTGATCGGCATCCACGTGTTGCAGATCAGTCCGAGCGCGATCAGCGCGTTGCCCGCCACGAAGAACCACACCGTGCGCTCGGCGAACTCCTTCTTCGCCCGCAGCAGTTCCCCCGCCAGCACCCCGAACAGCGCCGTCGCGATCGCCGGCAGCGTGCTCACGATTCCCTCCGGATCCCACGTCTTCGTCGGCGCGTAGTTGTGCGCCCCCAGCACCAGGTGATCCACATAGTGGGCGAGGTTGCGTTCCACGTCGAGGTGTCCGGCGCCGTAGCCAGGCACCGGCACCAGCATCATGAGCATCCAGTAAGTGGTGAGCAGCCCCGCGATCCACAGGATCTGCCCGCGCAGTTTTGTCGTCAGGTAAATGGCGGCTGCCGCCGTGTAACAGATGGCGATGCGCTGCAGCACCCCCATCAGGCGCAGCGTGGAGAGGTTGTAGTAGGGGAAACCGTAGAGCAGCAGCCCGAGGCAGTACAGAATCACCGCGCGGCGCAGCACCTGCAGGAACAGGCGCGAGCGCGGCACGCCGGCGGCTACGCGCTTGCCGAGCGAGAGCGTCATCGCCACCCCGACAATCCACAAAAACGACGGGAAGACCACGTCCGTGATCGTCCACCCGTCCCAGGCCGAGTGCTGCAGCGGGGCGTAGGTGTGACGCCCGTCGCCGGCGGTGTTGACGATGATCATGAGCGCGATCGTCGCCCCGCGGAACGCATCGAGCGAGTGCAGGCGGGTGGAGGCGGGCTTATCCATGCAGGGAATCTTATAATATCGCGTACCGCCACGGGCCGGACCCCTACGTATAATCGAAGATAGACCCGGTTCCGTGAGAAAACGCATTTTCTACAGTCTGGCGAGCGTGTTGCTGGCCATCAGCGTCGTGCTGGTGCTCTGGCAGGGCTCGTTCCGCCTGCGCGTGATCGAGCCTTCGAATTCCTCCCAGACCCTGATTCTGTGGGCCGTCTCCACCCTGATTTTCATCCTCATGGTAACGGTGGGGTGGATCCTCGCGCGCGAGTTCATCAAACTCTACGTCGCGCGGCAGACCAACCGCCCGGGATCGCGCATCCGCACCAAGCTGGTGGTCGGCGCGATGCTGCTGAGTTGCGTCCCGGTTTTCTTCCTGGTGCTGTGGAGCTACGAGGTGCTGAGTTACAACCTGGCTGCGTGGTTCACCAATCCGGTGGACAACCAGGTGCAGATTTATAAACACGCCGCGGTGCTGCTGGACCGCGAGGTGCAAAGCCGCCTCGGCGTACAGGCGCAATTGCTGGCGGCGCAGCCTGAAATCCGGCAGTTGCTCGACGGGGGCGCCCGCGTACCCGGGCTGCTGGAGCGCTTCGCGCGGCAGCAGGAGATCGATTCGGTGCTGGTCACCGCGAGGAACGGCGCGGTGCTCGATCAGTACGGGCCGCCCATCGGCCCGCCCCGCGAGCGCACCGCCATAGCCACGCTGGCGGTCCGGGACGGCGACCGGCAGATCGGCACGATTGCGCTAGCCGACAGCATCCCGCTCGACGCGGCGCGTGAACTCGGCGAAATCAAGCGTTTCAGCGCGGAATGGGCGCAGATCGTCGGCAACCGGCGCGGCTTCCGCACGCTCTACCTCATGCTGATGGTGCTGATCACGATGTTCGTGCTGTTCGTGGCCACGTGGCTCGCCCGCGTGCTGGCCAACCGGATCAGCGTACCCATCACCGCCATTCTGGAGGCGGCCGACCAGGTGCGGCAGGGACGACTGCATCACCGCGTCCACGTGGGCGCGGAGGACGAACTGGCCATGCTGGTCAGCGGCTTCAACCAGATGACCGAGGCCCTGGAAAGCAGCGCTCGCGAACTGGAGCGCCGCAGCCGCTTCACCGAAGCGATTCTGGAGAGCATCCCCACGGGCGTGCTGAGCGTAGGCTCCGACGGCAGCATCCACCGCGTCAACCAGGCGCTGGGCAGGATCTTCCCAGCCGAAGAGTTGGCCAGGGCCACGCGCCTGGAAGACCTCTTTTCGCGCGACGACACGGCCGAGATCAAGTACATGATGAAGCGCGCGCGACGCACCGGCATTGCGACGCGCGAGTTCGAACTGCAAACGGCGAGCCGCAAGCTGCAGCTTTCCGTGACCGTCAGCGCGCTCGAATCCAAGCTCACCAGCGGCTTCGTGATCGTGATCGAGGATACCAGCGAACTGCTGCGCGCGCAGAAGGCCGCGGCATGGCACGAGGTCGCGCGGCGCATCGCGCATGAGATCAAGAACCCGCTCACGCCGATCGCGCTTTCCGCCGAGCGCATCCGCCGCCAGCTCGACCGCCTTGAACTGCCGCCCGGCACCTCCCGCATCGTCACCGAGTGCGCCGCCACCATCGAGCGCAGCGTGGAATCGGTCAAGACGCTGGTGGACGAGTTCTCGCAGTTCGCGCGCTTCCCGAGCGCGCAGCCGGTGCGCGCCGATCTGAACGAAGTGGTCCGCCAGGCGCTCGGCATTTTCCACGGCCGGCTGGAAGGCATCGAGATCGCCACCAGCTTCGCGCCCGGTCTGCCCGCCGTGAATCTGGATCGCGAGCAGTTCCAGCGGGTGGTGGTGAACCTGGTGGACAACGCCGCCGAAGCCATGCAGGATGCACTGGTGAAGAAGCTCTACATCGCCACGCAGCCCGGCGCCGCGGACACGGTGGAACTGGTGTTCGCCGATTCCGGCTGCGGCGTCTCGCCCGACGATAAGGAGAAACTCTTTCTGCCCTACTTCTCGACCAAGAACCGCGGTACCGGCCTCGGGCTGGCCATCGTCAGCCACATCGTGGCCGAACATGGCGGCCAGATCCGCGTCGAAGACAATCAGCCGGCCGGCGCGCGCTTCACCATCGAAATGCCGGCGCTCATCGAAGATCCTTCCGAGGCGCCCTCCCACCCGGCGGCAGCGAAGGTATGACGCCGCGCCGCATCCTCGTCGTTGACGACGAGCAGGACATCCGCCAGTCGCTCAGCGGCGTGCTGGAGGACGAAGGCTACCTCGTGAAAACCGCCGAAAGCGGCGAGGCCTGCCTCAGCGCGCTGCCCGGCGCGGACTTCGAACTCGTGCTGCTCGATATCTGGCTGCCCGGCATCGACGGCATGGAGGTGCTGGCGCGTATTCAGGAGATGCCGGTCGGCGAGCGACCCGAGGTGGTGGTCATCTCCGGCCATGGCAGTATCGAAGCCGCGGTGCGCGCCACCAAACTGGGCGCCTTCGATTTTCTGGAGAAGCCGCTCTCCATCGGGAAGGTCCTGGTGGTGGTGAAGAACGCGCTCTCGCGCCGCGCGCTGGAAATCGAAAACACTCGGCTGAAGGGCGATACCAGCGCGCGCTACCGCATCATCGGGGAAAGCGTCCCCATGAAGGCGCTGCGCCAGCAGCTCAGCCTCATGGCCGGCACCAACGGGCGCGTGCTGATCTACGGCGAAAGCGGCACCGGCAAGGAACTGGTGGCGCACGCCATCCACGCCATGAGCCCGCGCTCCGGCCAGCCCTTCGTGGAAGTGAACTGCGCGGCGATTCCCGAGGAACTGATCGAAAGCGAAATGTTCGGCCACGCGCGCGGCAGCCTCGCCGGCGCCAAGGAAGATAAGATCGGCAAGTTCCAGAAGGCCGATGGCGGCACGCTGTTTCTGGACGAGGTGGGGGACATGAGCCTGCGCACGCAGGCCAAGGTGCTGCGCTCGCTCGAGGAGCAGCGCTTCGAACCAGTGGGCGCCGCCGAATGGGTGCAGGTGGACGTGCGCGTCATTGCCTCCACCAACAAGAACCTGGAAGAGGAGATCGATCGCGGCAATTTCCGCGAAGACCTCTTCTACCGCCTCAACGTGATCCCCTTCTTCGTGCCTCCGCTGCGCGACCGCAAGGAGGATATCCCGCTGCTGGCCGATCATTTCCTGGCCGAGTTCACCACCTCCTACGGACGCCGCCCAAAAGAACTCACCGCCGAAGCCTACCGCGTGCTCGCCGAGTATCACTGGCCGGGCAACGTGCGCGAACTGAAGAACCTGATCGAGCGCATCGTGATCCTCAATCCGCAGGTGCGGGTGGACGCGCGCCACATCCCGCTGGCAGGTTCGCGCAAGCCGGCCGACCGCACGCTGGACCGCTTCGGCAGCCTGCAGGAAGTCCGCGAGGCGGCCGAACGCGAGTACATTCTCAAGAAACTGGAAGAGACCAACGGCAACGTCAGCCGCACGGCGGAGCTGCTCGGCCTGGAACGTAGCAACCTCTACCGCAAGATGCGCACGCTCGGCATCGGCCCCAAGGAATAGGCCTATCGCGCCCAGTTGGCCATCGCGGTGATGATCAGCGAGTTCGTGAAGTCGATCAGGAACGCGCCGACGACGGGCACCACCAGGAAGGCGCGCGGCGCGGCGCCGTACTTCTCCACGAGTTCCTCCATCACGGCCACCGCGTTGGCCGTGATCCCCAGCATGAAGCCGCAGAAACCGGCCGCTCCCACCGCGGCATCGTAATCGCGGCCCATCGCCCAAAACGCCAGCGTGACGCACATCGCCCAGCACAGCGCCACCTGCGCCGCCAGCAGCACCAGCAGCGGAGCCGCCAGCGCCGCCAGTTCCCACAGCCGCAGCGTGACCAGCGCCATCACGATGAACAGGTGCAGGGCGACCCGGCCGATCTCGTCGATATCCGGTTGCGCCACTCGCGCGAAACCGTAGCGGTCGTCCAGATTGCGCAGCACCGCCGCCACCACCATCGCGCCGATGTAAGCCGGCAGGATGACGCCGGTGCGCTGCACGGCGGCGCTCACCAGGTTGCCGGCACCCATCGCGGCCGCGACCACGATCGCCGCGGTCATCAGCGAGCAGCGCGCCTCGCCCTGGACCGCGCCGCAGACCGCCTCGCCCGGCGGCCGCAACCGGCGCGCGCGAATCAACCGTCCGCCGATGAATCCGCCGATCAGCCCGGAGACCGCGATCCCGAACGTCGCCGATGCGATGGCGATCGTGGTCGCGCCGCTCACCCCCATCTGTTCGAACGTGGAGCCGAACGCGAGCGAGGTCGCCGGCCCTCCGGCCAGCGAGACGCTGCCTGCCAGGATGCCAATCCGCGGGTCGATCCCCATAAAGCGCGCCAGACCCATCCCCAGCAGATTCTGCAGCACCGCGCCGGCGCTCGCGGCGCCCAACAGCCACACCAGCGCTCTCCCGCCGCGGCGCAGCGCGGACGCGCGCACGCTCAGCCCGATGGTAGTGAAGAACGCGATCTGCAACAGGTCGCGCAGCGAGGTATCCGCATCCAGGTTGACCACCCGGCCGCGCAGCGCGAGCGCGGCAAGCGAGTACATCATGCCGCCTACGATGGGCGCGGGAATGTTGAGACGGTACAGCAGCGGCGCGCGGCGCTTGGTCCAGCCCCCCGCCGCAGCGCCCACACCGGCCAGTCCTAGCATCTGCACGGTGGAGAGTTTGAGGGTGGGTATCAATGAAGTATAGTAACCTGCGTGGACCGCAACAGAACGCTCGCCTGGCTCGCCGCCTGCGTCATCCTCGCCGCCGCGCCCGGCTTCGCCGACGATTATCCGCGCCAGCCGGGCGTCGACGCGCTGCACTACACCTTCCGCGTCATCCTCAGCGATTCGAGCGATGCCATCTCCTGCGAGTCCACCGCCGAACTCGGTTTCGTGCGCGATGGAGTCACCCGCTTCTGGCTGGACCTCGCCTCGCCCCGCGACGGCAAGGGCATGACCGTCACCAGCGTGTCATCGGAGGGCGAGCCCGTCCCCTACCAACATACCGGCGGCCGGCTCACCATCACGCTGGCCACGGCTCCCAGGTCCGGCGAGCGGCGTGCCTTCACCGTGCGCTACCACGGCGTCCCCGCGGCCGGTCTTCACATCGTGGCCAACCGCTACGGGCAGCGCACGTTCTTCAGTTGGAACTGGCCCGTCTTCGCGCGCGAATGGCTGCCGGTGATCGACCACCCCTCCGACAAGGCGACCAGCGAATTTCTGGTCACCGCTCCCGCGCACTACCAGGTGGTGGCCAACGGCGCCCTCGTCGAAGAGCGTGACCTGGGCGGCGGCGCGCGGCTCACCCACTGGAAGGAATCCGTCCCCATCGCCTCCTGGCTGAACAATATCGGGGTTGCCGAGTTCGCCGTGCGCCACTTCGATACCGTACGCGGCGTGCCGCTCCAGACCTGGGTCTTCCCGCGCGACCGCGAAGCCGGCGTCCTGACCTTTGAAGACCCCATGCGGCAGGCGATCGACTTCTTCAGCGAGTATATCGGCCCCTACCCCTATGAGAAGCTCGCCGGCGTACAGGTCAGCCAGATGGGCGGCGGTATGGAACATGCCAGCGAAGTCTTCTACGGAGAAAAAACCGTGACCGGCAATCCCGCCCTGTCCCTGGTGGCCCACGAGGTTTCCCACCAGTGGTGGGGCGACTCGGTCACCGAGGAGGATTGGAACGATGCCTGGCTCAGCGAGGGCTTCGCCACTTACTTCGCCGCCCTCGCCGAGGAGCACTACAGGGGCCGGGACGCGTTTGTGCGGGTCATGTCGCGCAGCCGCTCGGCGATCCTCTCGATGGAAAAGACAACACCTGTGCCGGTGATTCACGATAATCTGGCGGAAATTCGCGATGGGCGGGCACCCATCGGCCTTGTGTATCAGAAGGGCGCCTGGTTTCTGCATATGTTACGCGCGACCATCGGGTCCGATAAGTTCCGTACAGGAATACGGTCCTATTATCGCCGGCACAGAGACGCGAACGCCTCCACCGCGGATCTCGAGGCCGTAATGGAGCAAGTGAGTGGCCAGAAACTGGATTGGTTCTTCGAACAATGGCTGCGCCGGGGCGATTCGCCCGCAATTGTAGCCCAATGGAGCTATGATGCTACCGACAAACGCCTGCACCTTGAACTTACGCAGACGCAGGACGCCAGGCCCTTCCGGCTGCTCGTGAAAGTTGCGGTACAGCTTCCGGGGTTGCCGGAGCGAATTGTCCCGGTGTCGATCGACAGCCGCAGCGCCGCAACCGAAATTGACTGCGAAAAACAGCCCCAGACAGTAACGTTGGATCCCGGAGTGGAGGTCCTGATGGAAGCGCGGACGCTGCAGAAGTAAATGCAACCTTGCCGTCAGCTTATCACCCTGCAAACTGACAGAGATTTACTCGACAGAGTGCTTTCATTAATCGGGAATTGACCGTATAATCAGTTCTATGTCCCAGGATCTGGATGCTGCCACGCTGCGGGCAGCCCTTGTTGGATACCGGCAGCAACTCGAGAACATTCAGGCCAAGATGGCTGAGATTCAGCGGAAGTTGGGTAAGTCCGGCCCCGTTTATATGTTAGACCACGCTCCCGGCCCCAGACTGGTCCGCCGCAAACACCGCATTTCGGCGGAGGGTCGCGCCCGGATTGCCGCCGCGCAACGGGCCCGCTGGGCCAAGGTCAAGAAGACAGCAAAATAGACCAAATATAGGCCGAAGCACAGCCCGCTCCCGGCGTTCGTGCCTCCGGCCACGTAAACGCTTGCAGTCGCGGCCCACAAGAGGTACGCTGTTGGGTCCTATGAGCGTACATTTTACCCGTCGCAGACTCCTGTTGGGCGCCGGCGCGGCCGCTGCTGCCGTCGTCACCACACGCCGGGGGCTTGGCTCCCCGGCTTCCGAGTTGTCGGTCTCCGTGGACCTGGCCAGGGAAGCGGGTACGATCCGGCCCGAACTTCACGGCCACTTTGCCGAGCACCTGGGCACGTGTATTTACGGCGGTTTGTGGGTGGGAAAGCACTCCAGCGTCCCTAACGTAAACGGGTACCGCAAGGCAGCCATCGAATATCTCAAGGGGCTCATCCCCGTCCTTCGCTGGCCCGGCGGGTGCTTTGCCGACGACTATCACTGGCGCGACGGCATCGGTCCCGTGGAGAAACGCCCCAAACGCGTGAACATCCATTGGGGCATGTATACCGAGGACGATAGCTTCGGCACCCACGAATTCATCGGGCTCTGCCGCGCCATCGGCGCCGAACCCTATCTGGCCGGCAATCTCGGCAGCGGCAGCCCCGAAGAACTGCGCGACTGGATGGAATACTGCAACTATCCCAAGGGCAGTTCGCTCTCCGACGAACGCGCCGCCAACGGCTCGCCCGAACCCTTCAAAGTGAAGTACTGGGGCGTCGGCAATGAAAACTGGGGCTGCGGCGGCTCCATGACCGGCGACGAGTACGCCACCGTCTACCGCCGGTTCGCCAACTACCTCAAATCCTTCGGCGGAACCAATCCCTTCCTCATCGCCTGCGGCCCCAACGGCAACAACCGGGAGTGGACCGAGAAGTTCTGGGGGAACATGCGCGGCGGACGCCGCCCCGACGGCTTCGCCATGCACTTCTACTCCAACGGGCGCGGCAATACCGCCACCCATTTCACCGTGGAGGACATGCAACAGCAGTTCGCCAGCTTCCCACGCATCGAGGAAGCGATCCTCGAGCAGCGCGCCCTGCTGGATCAACTGGCCCCGCCGCGCGGACGCGGACCCGGGCAGCCGGTCGGCCTCCTGCTCGACGAATGGGGCGTATGGGATCGCATGGACCCGGAGGAGGAGAAGCGTTACGGCCGCCTCTTCCAGCAGATCACCATCCGCAGCGCCGTCGCCGCCGCTCTCGGGCTCAACGTGATCCACCGCCAGGCCGGCAAGCTCGTGATGACCAACATCGCCCAGATCGTCAACGTGCTCCACGCGCTGCTGCTGACCGATGGCGATCAATGCGTCCGTACCACCACGTACTGGGTCTACGAGATGACCAAACCGCATCTCACCCAGAACAGCCTCGCGGTGGAAGCGCAGAACATCTCCGTATCGGCCTCGCGAAAGGACAAGGACCTCACCCTCACCCTGGTGAACCCGACCCACGACCAAACCTACAACGTGGCCTGCTCGCTGAACGGCGGGTCCGCCGCCGGCGCCACCGCCCGGATCCTGCACGACAGCGACCTCAACGCCGCCAACACCTTCGCCGCGCCCAACCGCATCCTGCCCCAGGCGCTCCCGGTGAAGGCGCAGGGCGGCAGCGTGCGGGTGGATCTGCCGCCGCTCTCCATCGCGACCGTGCTGGTGAAACTCGCGTAACGCCGTGCCGGCGGCGATCCCGCCGCGGGCTTCGGCATGCCTACTGCCCGTACGGCCGCGGCGATGTGCCCCGCGGCTCCGCCGGAATGTCGAAGCCCGCCATCGGATCCGGATGCGCCGGGTCGAACCGCGGCAGATCGTCGCGCAGATACTTCGCGAGTGGCAACTTCGCCTCGCGGATCCCCTCCGCCACGCACCTGGCCAGTTCATAACTGCCGTAGTTGTCGTGGTGCGTGGCATCCCCATCGGCGAACGCCTTCACCGCTTCCGCCGGACCAAGCGCCTCGTAGAACACCTTGCTCATCGCGTTGAGATCGATCACCGGAACGTTCTCTTCCCTGCCCGTCTGCCGCACCGCCTCGGGATAATCGCCCAATGAGTTGGTGATTCTGCCCCCGGCATCGAACGTGCGGCGATTCATCGACGTGATCAGCACCGGAATCGCGCCGTGCTCCCGCGCCTGCCGGATGAAATCCTTGAGCGACTGCTTGTACGTGGTGAACGCGCCCACGCCCTCGCCGCGCTCCTTCTGATCGTTGTGTCCCATCTGGATCAGCAGCCAGTCGCCGGGTTGAATCACGCTCATCAGCTTGGCCAGCCTCCGCTCGCCCACGAACCCACGCAGCGATTCGCCGCTCTCACCGTGATTGGCCACCGCGATATCCGGCTGGAAGAAGGCCGTGATCATCTGGCCCCAACTGTTGTACGGCTCGCGCGGCTGGTCGGTGGACGTGGAATCGCCCGCGATGTAAACCGTCGGTACCTTTGCCGGCTCCACGGTCAGCGACGCCACCGCGGGATGCGTGTTGGTGAACTCGAGTTCGATGGCTTCGTCCCACGCCGCCGCTTCCATGGTCTTCTCGCGGTCCTTGAGGCGCACTTCCCCGCCCTCGAACCCGGGCGTCCGCGTGTTCACGATGAACTCGCGGGTGACGAACTCGCCTGGCTTCGTGACCACCTTCTCAATCATGAGCCGGCGCAGTTCCGCCTTGATCGTGGTTACGGTCGCCGCCTGGCGATCGCCCAGCCTTACCGTGACCCGGTAGTTGCCCTCGCGCGGCACCTTCACGGCGAAGTAACAGGGCGGCTGCGCACAGACGCTGCTGCCCGCGCCCGGCGTCCATCCCTCGCCGGCGATCGAATCGAAATGCTGCGCGCAGGCTACGCCGGCCGGCAGCAGCAGCAGTAATCGCAATCCGCGGAGCCACACCCGATTCACGGCCGCACCTCGATCGCCGCCGTAACCGCCGGCAGTCCGGCCGATGACGCGGTCACCGACAGCCTTCCCGCGCCCGAGAGCTTCACAATCGCGATGCACGATCCGTCGAACACGCTGCGCTCGCTCGCCGCGAAGGGCTCCGGGCTCGCGACATCGGAGTTGTCCACCCCGATGATGCGGCCCGGCCCGGTAGCCCGAAATGCGATCCGGTTGTTCGCCTGCGGCGCCACCACGCCCGCGGCATCGAGCACCCGCGCCGTGACAAAGACCACGTCGTCGTACCGCTCCGCGGTGAGCGCGAGTTTCGCGGGCGCGCCCGCCGTGCGCAGTTCGTCCCTCGGGCCGCCCCTGCACACCGCGGCGATCGTGCCCGGCGCGTAATCCACTTTCCAGTTGCGCGGCGAAGCGTCGGCGGGCAGCGGCTGCGCACCCAGCGATTTTCCATTCAGGGCCAGTTCCACTTCGCCGCAATTGCTGTACACCTCGACATTCTCCTGGTGCGGACCGCTCTCCCGCGGAGTCCAATCCGCGAACAGCGTGCGCGTCTCCCGCCGCGCGGCTTCGTACCCCGGATCCGTGGGCGGCACCTGACGCGGCGCCACCCGCCGCACAATCCTCACCACCGGGCTCTCGCTCCACCAACTCGCGCGCTCCCACCCGATGGGTTTGATCGCGCCCGTCCGGTCCACCAGGCCCGACGAATTCGTCGTGTTCGGCCAGATGCGCGCCTCCCCCAGGTAGTCCACACCGGCCCAGAGGAACTGCCCGGCGTACGGCGGATTGTCGCGCAGCGCGAGCCATGCCTTACGGTCGTGCGTGGTCTCCGTGCCGATGATCTTGCGCGTAGGCTTTTGCGCGTGCGCCGCCAGAATCTCGTTCTCGCGATAATTCTGACCGACCACGTCCAGCAGGTCAGCGAGGCCGTCATCGTAATCGTGGCTCACGTTGGGCCGGAAGAGCGCCTGCGTCACCGGACGCGTCGGGTCGTTGGCGTGGAAGACCTCCTCCAGTCCCTGGAGAATTTCCTTCGCCAGCGCGGCATTCGGCGTATCGCGGATTTCGTTGCCGGCGCTATAGAGAATGATGCTCGGATGATTGCGGTCGCGCCGCACCGTATTGCGCGTATCGATGTGCGACCATTCGCGGAAATACAGGTGGTAGTCGTAGGGGTTCTTGGCCACGGTCCACTGGTCGAACATCTCGTCCATCACCAGGAAGCCCATGCGGTCGCAGAGGTCGAGGAACTCCGGCGCCGGCGGATTGTGCGCGGTGCGAACCGCGTTCACTCCGATCCTGCGCAGCGCCTCCAGCCTTCGCCGCCACACGCCGATCGGAATCGCCGTGCCTACCGCGCCGCCTTCTTCGTGCAGGCACGCGCCCTTGATCTTGAAGTTGCGCCCGTTGAGCCAGAAGCCAGTGTCCGCGTCGAAGCGCGCCTCGCGGAATCCGAACGCGACCGCGTCGGTGTCCAGCACCGCGCTGCCGTTCCGCACCTCCACCTTCGCGTCGTACATCGCGGGGGAATCCAGGTTCCACAGCTTCACGCCCGGCACGGTGATCTCGCCCGCGAAGTCCGCCGACTTGCCCGGTGCAATCTCCCGCGCCGCCGCGTCCACCGCTTTGCCGGCTACGGTGAACCGCACCGCCACGCGCCGCGGCGCGCCGGACTGGTTGACCACGCTGGTGCGCAGCCGCGCCGTGTTCTTCTCCGTGGTCACGAACGTCGCCCACTGCTCCACATGCACCGGATCGGTGACGATCAGTCGCACGTGCCGGTTGATCCCCGCGCCCGCATACCAGCGCGACGCCGGCTGCTTCGAATCGTCCACCCGCACCACGATGCGGTTGGGCGCCGCGCCGAACTTCGCCTGCGGCGTCAACTCGTAGCGGAAGCTCACGTACCCGTACGGACGCTTCCCCAGCGACACTCCGTTGAACAGCACCTCGCTGTTCGCCATCACGCCGTCGAACTCGATGAACACGCGCTCTTTCGCGTACCCTGCGGGCAGCGTGAACGTCCTGGTGTACTCGCCCGATCCCGTACGCAGCCACGCACCCGCGCCGCCCTCCGGCGCCGTGCGGTCGAACGCGCCACCGATGGCCCAATCGTGAGGCAGCGTCACCGGCTTGGGCGCGGCGCCATCCTTCGCAAACTGCCAGCCCGTATCGAACGGTACGATCACGCGAGGCGCGGCCAACGCCGTCCCCGCAAACACCAACGCCCAGCCCAGCTTCACTTGGCTTTCTCCACCTCGACCGCGAACGCGTACGTATCGCCGAACATATTCGAGCGGAACACGATCCATTTCTGATCGGGCGTGAAGCTCACGTTCGGCTCCAGATGATAGTTGTGCTTGCTCATGTTCACGAGTCTTTCCGCGCGGAAGACGCCCGGCTGAACGAAGTCTTTCTCGTTGATCTCACCCTGAAACTGAATCCGCTCCGGGCGGAACAGGTAGATCCACTCTCCGTTTTTGGCGTGCGCCACCTGCCCCGGATCGCCGCCGTCGCCGCAAAAGAGCTTGCCGTCTGGCGACACGTTGAAGTGGATGCTCCACTCGTCGCGCTGCAGGTGATACTGGATCTTCTCGCCGGTTTCCACGTTGCGCCCCGCGACCCAGAAGTCCTCGCCGCGCGGCGTCTGCAGGTCAAACCAGATGTACTTGCCGTCGTGGCTCCAGAATTCGTGGCCGAAAATCTCTCCCGCCATCGTGCGCGTGTGGACCTTGGACAGTTGCGTCCCATCGGTGCGAATCGTCCAGATGCGGTCCACCTTGTGCCACGGCCCTTCATGGCAGAACATCAGCAGCGTGGGATCCGTGGGCGAAAACTCCAGGTGATTCAACCAGTCGTTGGAACGGTGGATCACTTTCACCTCGCCGCTCTTGAGGTTGATCGTAAACAGCGCCATCGGCAGGTGCGCCGCCCAGCGCTGCTCCATCATCTGCCCCTTGTTCCGCGGCTGCACCAGCCGTTGCACTTGCGCGCCGCCGTTCTGCTGCCCGGGCTGCTGGTTATAGTCCAGACCGTCGCCTTCGATGTAGCTTCCCGCCGCCAGCGTCTCGTCCGCGTTGATGGTCGCGATCCCGCCGCGCCGCGGCATCTTGCCGATGTCCCGCGTCTGCAACGTGTCCACGTCCGTCGCAAATAACTCATCGCCGCGCAGGTAGTACACACTTTGCGTCTTGTGCCCGGTCACGACGATGCGCACCCTCCCCTTCACCACGCTGTGCGCCTTCCCGGTCGCCAATTCCAGCGCGCTGATGCCTTCCGGCGTGGTGTAGACCATCTCTTTCCCATCCGCCGTATACCCGTTTTGGTTGAAGTAGAGGCTGGCGCTGCCGGGTTCGTCGGTCAGCCGCACCACGCGATGCCCGGTGTCCGGATCGGTCCAACTCTTCGGCGGCGTCGCCGCTGAGAGAAAGAGCACACTGAGGACGAAGCACAAAACGACTCGGATCATGCTGCCAATTCTGACGCCGCGCCAACCGCGCGTCAAACGAAAACGCGCCGCGCACCGGAGTTTCGCAGAACAAAACCGCAATCCGCCGAATGTGCCGCTATCCAAACAAAACGCAACATTCCTACAGAAAGTTACGTTCTACGCTGACAAACAGCGCCGCCGCGGTACGATGAGTTCATGCGTTCCGCCGTGAACTACATTCCGCCGCGCGACGAGATTCTGGATGCGATCCAGCGGATCTACCGGTACCGCATGACCACCACCAGCGGCGGCAACCTCTCCATCCGCGATGACAGCGGCGACATCTGGATCACTCCCGCCGGAATCGACAAGGGGACGCTGCGCCGCGAGGACATGGTCCGGGTCGCACCAGACGGCAAGACCGAAGGTCCGCACCGCCCCTCCAGCGAACTGCCCTTCCACCAGGAGATCTACCGTACACGTCCGGACATCCGCGGCATCGTGCACGCGCACCCGGTGGCGCTGGTCGCCTTCAGCCTGATCCACGACGTGCCCAACACGCGCCTGTTTCACCAGGCGCGCCACGTCTGCGGCGAAGCCGGCTTCGCGCCCTACGAACTCCCGGGCAGCGCGGCGCTGGGCCGCAACGTGGCCGGCATTTTCAAGAACCTGTACGATTGCGTCCTGCTGGAAAACCACGGCGCGGTCACCGGCGGCGAATCGTTGCAGCAGGCCTTCCGCCGCTTCGAGACCCTGGAGTTCACCGGCAAGACCATCATCAAAGCGCGCCTCCTGGGCGACATCCGCTACCTCACCGACGACGAAATCGCGCTCGCCTCCCGCCCCGCGACTTCCTGGAGCGGCTTCGTACACACCAACCCCACGTCGCGCGAAAAGGAACTGCGCGCCAACCTCGCCAGCTTCGTGCGCCGCGCCTACCGACAGCGCCTCTTCATCAGCACGCAGGGATCCTTTTCCGCGCGGCTCGACTCCGACAGCTTCCTGATCACTCCTTACCAGGAGGACCGCGGCACGCTCGATCCTGCCGACCTCGTCGTCGTGCGCGGCGACGAGTGCGAAGCCGGCGGCACGCCCAGCCGCGCCGCGCGCATCCACGCCGGCATCTATCGCCGGCATCCGGAAATCGGCGCGCTCATCAACGCCTACCCGGTGAACGCGACCGCGTTCGGCGTCACCGGCGCGCCGCTGGACAGCCGCACCATCCCGGAAAGCTACATCGTGATCCGCCAGGTGACGCGCGTCCCCTTCGGACTGCAGTTCGAGGACGCCGCGGCCATGGCCGCGGAGATCTCGCCCCGTCGCCCCGCCGCGCTGCTTGAAAACGACGGCGTCCTCGTTGCCGGCGCCGACATCCTGCAGGCCTTCGACCGCCTGGAAGTGCTGGAATCCACCGCGGAGGCCATCATCAACACCTGCCCCATCGGCAAACTCGCGCCCATGCCCGAGGAAGCCACCCGCGAACTCGACCGCGTCTTCCTGAAGGAAGGGTAGCCGCTACTTCACCGTCAGCTTGCTGCCGTCGGCGGTGTGCACGTTCACGTTGGTGAAGGTCCAGTCCTCGGTGTTCGCGATCGTGCCCGCGCCGGCGGCTTCGATATCGATGTTCGTCAACGTGAAGTCCACCAGCGGCGCGTCCTTGTATGAACTCACCTGGAACGCGCGGCGCGCGCCGGTCGCCTTTACGTCCGAGATCCGTACCTTGCGGAAGTGCGGCAGCCCCTTCTCCGGCGGGACCGGCTCTGTCAGCACCCGCCAGTACTCCGGATATTTCGTCATGCCTTCGGGGATCTTCGCGTAGCTGTACGCCGGGTTCCAGTTGAGCGTGACGCTGATCGGTGTCGCCACGCCGGACATCTCCACGTGCCGGATCACGATGTTCTCGATCGTCCCCCCACGCGTGCTCGCGCTCTTAAAGAGGATGCCCGCCGGCGCGCCGCTCATCACCTTCAGCCCGTCCACTTCGATATCGCGGATGCCGCCCGAAGTCTCGCTGCCGATCGTCACCCCCGCCGCCCCGGCGATCACGGTATTGTCGCGGATCATGACCTTCTCGGTGGGACGGTTCACCCGCAGCCCGTCCGCATCGCGCCCGGCCTTCAGGCAGATCGCATCGTCATTGCACTCGATGCTGCAATGCGACACCGTCACCTCGCGCGAGGAATCGATATCGATGCCGTCGGTGGAAGGCCCGCGCCCATCCGTGTTGTTGCGGATGGTGAGTCCGTCCACCGTCACCTGCGCGGAGTAGCAAATGTGCACCGTCCAGAAGCCTGGGCGTTTCAGCGAGAGTCCCTTCACTTCCACGTTGCGCGACTTATACACCTGGATCAGCCGCGGCCGGCGGCAATCGTAGTCCACGGCCCAGCGTATGCCCTTCGGCTCGTACTCCTCGCGCCGCATCTTCCAGTAGAGGTCCCACCACTGCTTGCCGTCGCCGTCCACCGTGCCCTCGCCCGTGAGCTTCACATCGGACTGCTCATAGACATTGATCAGCGCCGAGGGCCACACCATCTCGATCCCCGCGACGCGCGTGGGCATCATCGGGTAATCGGCGATGTCCTGCGCGCCGATCAGCGTCGCGCCCTTTTCCACACGGAACTCGATCCCCGATTTCAGGAACACCGCGCCCGTGCGGTAGGTACCCGGCGGCACACTCACGGTGCCGCGCTCCTTCGCCGCGGCATCGATCGCCTTTTGGATCGCCGCCGTATCTGGCGTCGTGCCGTCGCCCTTCGCGCCGTACGCTCTCACGTCGAATACGGCCGCGTGCGCGGCGCCGGCCAGCAGCAGCAGGTTCACGAGTAGCTTCATTCGCCCAAGAGATAACACATCGCGGGAAAAATAGCCCGGCATCGCGGCGCAGGATTCGCCGCCGGCGTGCCGGTACGCGATGTCGCGCCTACGGCCGGTCGCGGCCGTCCTTGCGGATCTTCTCGAGCAGCGCGAGCAACTCCTTCACCTTCTCCGGATGCTCGGCCGCTACGTTGTGCTGCTCCGCGATATCCTCGCGCAGGTTGAAAAGCTGCGGCGCCGGATCGTTGCCGATCTCGTTTCCGGTCTGGTTGCGCTTCGGCCCGGCGTGCGCCTCGATCGCCTTCCAGTCCCCCTCAATCAGACTCAGCGCGCTGGCGTGCTCCACGATGTGCGGGCGGCCCTTCTTCGATTGGCCCAACAGCGCGGGCAGCACATCCCAACTGTCGGGCGCCGCGTCGGCCGGCAACTTGCGCCCGGTGAGCGCCGCGAGCGAAGCCAGCAGATCGATCTGGCTCACCGGCGCGTCGCTCGTCCCCGGCTTCACGCGGCCCGGCCAGCGCACCAGGAACGGCACGCGCGTGCCGCCGTCGTACGCGCTGTACTTGCCGCCGCGCAGCGGACCCGCCGGCTTGTGATCGCCCAGCAGTTCCACCGACCGGTCGCGATATCCGTCGTCCACCACCGGCCCGTTGTCGCTCGAAAACACGAAGATCGTGTTGCGCGTGAGCTTCAGCCGCTCCAGCGTATCCAGCACCTGCCCCACGCTCCAGTCCAGTTCCACGATGGCGTCGCCGCGCGGCCCCATCCCGGTCGCGCCCACGAAACGTTTATTCGGCACGCGTGGCACGTGGATGTCGTGCGTCGCGAAATAGAGGAAAAACGGGCGCGCGTGGTTGCGCTCGATGAAGCCGAGCGCCTTGCCGGTGAGCGTATCGGCCATGTCTTCGTCCACCCAGCGGGCCTTCCTGCCGCCGCTCATGTAGCCGATGCGGCTGATCCCGTTGACGATCGAATTATCGTGCCCGTGGCTCGGGTGCATGCGCAGCAGTTCGGGATTCGCCGCGCCCGTCGGCCCGTTGCCGATATTGTGCTGGTAGTTGACCACGATCGGGTCCGCCGGATCCAACCCCACCACGCGATGGCCCTCCACGAAGACGCTCGGCACGCGATCGCCCGTCGCCGGGTAGATGAAGGATTCGTCGAACCCCACCTCGAGCGGTCCGGGCGCGATCTCGCCGTTCCAATCCAGGTTGCCCTTGCCGAGGCCCAGGTGCCACTTCCCGACGATCCCGGTGCGATACCCCGCCTCGCGTAGCATCGCCGGCAGCGTATAGCGCCCCGGATCGATGATCAGCCGCGCGTCGCCCGGCAGCACGCCCGTGCCCGGCTTGCGCCACGCGTACTCGCCGGTGAGCAGCGAATAGCGCGACGGCGTGCACGTGGCGCTCGACGAGTGCGCGTTGGTGAAGCGGATCCCCGCGGCCGCCGCGCGGTCGATGTTCGGCGTCTTCACGCGCGTCGCCCCGTAACACGACACGTCACCGTAGCCGAGGTCGTCGGCATACATGTACACGATGTTCGGCCGCTCGGGGGTTGCGGCAAACGCGCGGGGCGCGGCAAGCAGCGGCAGGGACGAGGCCAGCAGTCCGCGCCTGGTAATTGTAGTCGCCATGGAAGAATTATCATAAGCGATAGCCATGGCGAAAAGGCCTTCTCCCCGGCGGACCCGGGCGCGCGGCGAATCGCGCCCCCCGAAAACGCAGACGGCGTTCGCCGTCCCCAGCGATCGTATCGAACGCGGTCTGGTGACCGGGGAGAGCCAGGGCCTCCTCGAAGACTATTTCGGCCCCGAGGCCTATCGCCAGTTGCGCGACCTCGCGCTCGACGCTTCCACGCGTAGCGTCCGCGGCGGCCCGCGCGTCCTCATCCTGCCCGGCGTCATGGGCTCCACGCTCGCGCGCAAGGGACTGCTCGGCATCGAAGACACCCTCTGGATCGATCCGCTCGAGATCGCGCTCGGCCGCCTCTCCGAGCTCACGCTCTCCGGCGCGCCCAGCATCTACCACGCCAGCGGCGTGATCCTTTTCACATACCTCAAGTTGAAACTGCGCCTGAAGATCGCCGGCTTCGACGCCGACTTCTTCCCCTTCGACTGGCGCCAGAGCCTCACCGATCTCGGCGCCGCGCTCGGCGCCGCGCTGCGCCACGACGCCGCCGCCGAAGTACAACTCGTGGCGCACAGCATGGGCGGACTGGTGGCGCGCGCCGCGCTGGCCACGCCCGCCGGCGCCAAGGTAAAGCGCCTGGTTATGCTCGGCACGCCGAACTACGGCTCCTACGCGCCGGTACAGGCGCTGCGCGGAACCTACGACGTGGTGCGCAACCTCGCCCGGCTCGACCTCAAGCACACCCCCGTGCAACTCGCCGGCGACATCTTCGGCACCTTCCCCGGACTCCACGAGATGCTCCCCGCACCCGGTAAGTGCGAGACCGTCAACCTCTACGACCCCGCCGCCTGGCCCGCCGGCGATCCGCGCCCGCGCCCCGAGCGCCTCGCCGCCGTCAAGCCGGTACTCGACCAACTCGCGCCCGCCGACCAGCGCTTCTACCTCATCGCCGGCGTCAACCAGCAGACCACCGTCGGGGTGCGCATGCAGAACGGCGACTTCGCCTACGATTTCTCCGCCGAAGGCGACGGCACCGTCCCACTCGCCTTCGCCCGGCTCGATGGCATTCCGCCCGGGCAGACCTGGTACGTGGAAGAACAGCACGGCAGCCTACCCAACAACGGCAAGGTCGAAAGCGCCGTCATCGACGTCCTTTCCACCGGCGCCACGCACGCGCTTCCCTCTTCCCAGCCCGCCGTCTCCCGCGCCGTCACCACCGTCACCGAGCACGAACTGCGCGCCCTGCGTGCCCCGGCCCTTTCCGGCAGCGAAGCCTACCGCCACCTGATCGATAGCTTCGCGGCTCCCGTGCGCGCCGGCGCCGCTGCGGCGTCCGAGCCGGCGACGCCGTCCGCGCCCACCACCGCCGCCGGCGAAACCCCGCCCCTGCAAAATCTCGTAATCGGACGCCGCCGCCAGCGCCGCCTCGAAATCACGCTCGCCAACGGCAGCCT
The DNA here is from genome assembly GCA_018268835.1 of Acidobacteriota bacterium. GTDB lineage: Bacteria > Acidobacteriota > Terriglobia > Bryobacterales > Bryobacteraceae > Solibacter. The sequence goes on from JAFDVU010000067.1 coordinate 26,779, forward strand.
CACCGAAGCCGATTCGCAAGCCTACGTGCTCGGCGTCTTCCGCGACGTCGCGCCGAGCGGCGCCGCCCTGGCCATCGACCAGCGTCTCGACGGCGCCATTTCCGATTTCTCCGCGCGCCGCATCTTCGGCGGCGACGTCGGCGAACTCTTCACGCTGCCCGCGTCTCGCAGCCGCCTCGGCGCCGACCTCGTCGTCTTCGCCGGGCTCGGTCCCTTCGACCGCTTCAACGCCGACGTGCACCAACTCGCCGCCGAAAACATCGTGCGCATGATGGTGCGCAGCCACGTCACCGAATTTGCCACCGTCCTGATCGGCGCCGGCGGCGGGCAAAGCGTCCCCGCCGTGCTCGCCAACCTGCTTACCGGCTTCCTGCGCGCGCTGCACGATGCGGACCCCCGCCACCGTTTCCGCGGCGTCACCTTCTGCGAGACCGATCCCGCCCGCTTTGCCGAGATGAAGGCCGCGCTGCTCTCTCTCTCCGGCAGCGCGCTCTTCGACGAAGTGGAACTCACGCTCGACGAAGTGCGCCTTCCCGCCCCCGCTCCCGCGCGCGGCGCCGCCGTCCTCGCCGCCGGCCCCGAACCGCTCTACGCCATGATCCGTCAGGAGGCCGCGTCCGGCGGCGCCCTGCACTTCCGCGTCTCCGTGCTCGGCTCCGGCATGAAAGCCGCGGTGGTCAGCCTCGCGCAAAATGTGGAGTCTTCCAATCTCGACGAACTCCTGCGCGGCTTCGACGCCGTCGCCGGCACCAATCGCGCCTGGGACGTCGGCTCCTTCGGCGTGAAATTCGGGGAGTTGATGCTGCCCGGCGACGTGCGCGAAATCCTCGCCGCGTCCTCCGACCGGCACCTCGTCCTGGTGCACGACGCCGCCGCTTCCCGCATCCCCTGGGAGACGCTTAAGATCGGCGAGTGGCAGCCGGGCCTCGCCGCCGGCATCAGCCGCCACTACCTGGCCGACGACCTGCCCATCGCCACCTGGCTCGAGCAGCGCCGCGCCCAGCCCGGCTTGAAACTGCTGCTCATCGTCGATCCCACCCAGAACCTGCCCGGCGCGGTCACCGAAGGGGACCGCATCCTCAAACTCGCCGCCGGAATCGACGGTCTGGAAGTCACCGAACTGCGCCGCGACCGCGCCACCAAGCCCGCCGTGCTCGCCGCCCTGCGCAGCGGCCGCTTCGACATCGTGCACTACGCCGGCCACGCCTTCTTCGACGAAAAGGCGCGCGGCCGCAGCGGGCTGTTGCTCGCCGGGGAAAACGTCCTCTCCGGCGCCGACCTCACCGGCATCAGCAACCTGCCGTTCCTGGTCTTCTTCAACGCCTGCCAGGCCGGACGCGTCCGCGGCGGCAAACCCGCGGCGCCCGGCACCCCGCCCGCCAGCCGCGCCGCCGAAACATCCTGCGGCGTCGCCGAAACCATGATGCGCGGAGGCATCGCCAACTACCTGAGCACTTACTGGCCGGTCGGCGACGACGCCGCCGAGACCTTCGCCTCCACCTTCTATCAGGGCGTGCTCGGCGGCGGGTCCCTCGGCGCCGCGCTGCTCGATGCGCGCAAAGCCGTCGATCAACTCGGCGCGAAAGACTGGGCCGACTACATCCTCTACGGCAGCTACGATTTCATTCTTAAGAGGCGTGCATGAAACACTTCCTGGCCAAGACCGAACCTTCCACCTATTCCATCGACGATCTCCAACGCGACGGCTCCACCGTCTGGGACGGCGTCACCAATCCGCAGGCGTTGAAGGCCATCCGCGCCATGCGCCCGGGCGACCGCGTGTACATCTATCACTCCGGCGGCGTCAGTGCGGTAGTCGGTCTCGCCAGGGTGAAGAGCGAACCGCGCGACGATCCGAAGAATCCGAAGTCCGCGGTAGTGGAACTCGAATTCGATCGGAAGCTCGATCGGCCAATCACGCTCGCGGAGATCAAGCAGTCGGGCAAGTTCGCGGATTGGGCCCTCGTGCGTCAGGGCCGCCTTTCCACCATGGAAGTCCCGCCCGAATTCGTCGCCTGGATTAAGTAGTGTCGGCCTCCCGGCCGACAAAGGCGAGCGCAGCTCGCCCATGCATGCCGCATGCCTGCACCACGGGTTATCCTGGTAGCCAATATGCGAAAGACCACCGCGTTTGTGATTGCACTCGCCGCCGTGGCGATACTCGCCGCGCAGCAACAAAACAAGCAGCCCAACCCCGATCTCGGCTTCACCGACACCCCGATTCTTCCGGGGCTGAAATGGCACGTCCACGATCCCGCCCGTCCGCACCCGCCCATCGTCACGCCCGGCGCGACGCCTTACGCGCCACCCTCCGACGCCATCGTCCTCTTCGACGGCAAGGACCTCTCCCAGTGGGCGCACTGCGCAAGCCCCGATTGTGGCAAGATCCGCGAAGCCACGTGGCCGGTTAAGGACGGTTACTTCGAGGTAGGGAAGAATGCTGGCGACCTGATCACCCGCGAGAAATTCGGCGACGTGCAACTGCACATCGAGTTCAGCGAACCGCCTGGCATCACCGGCACCAGCCAGGCGCGCGGCAACAGCGGCGTGATGCTGATGCACCGCTACGAAATTCAGGTACTGGACGGATATAAGAACCTCACCTACGCCGACGGGCAGGTCGGCGCCATCTACGGGCAGTGGCCGCCGCTGGCCAATCCCAGCCGCCCGCCCGGCGAATGGAACGTCTACGACATCGTCTTCGAAGCACCCAAATTCGACGGCGAAAAGCTCGTCAAGCCGGCCTACTTCACCGTGTTCCTCAACGGCGTCATGATGCACAACCGCAAGGAATCCATGGGCCCCATGGTCTACCGGCACGTCGCGCACTACGTGCCACAGCCGGCCGAAGATTCGCTCGCGCTGCAGGACCATCACAATCCCGTGCGCTACCGCAACATCTGGATCCGCCGCCTGCGTCAATACGATGAGCCTGAGAAGTAGCCTGCTGCCGGCCGCGGCCGTGTTACTCGCCGCGACCGCGCCGGCGCAAATCAACCGTATGCAATCGCGACTCATTATCGTGGAACCGGGACATTTCCACGCCACCCTGCTGCAGAAGGAAATGTATCCCTGGCTGGACCGCCGTGTCAGCGTCTTTGCGCCGCTGGGGCCGGAACTGCTCGACTACCTCAGCCGCATCGCCGCCTTCAACCTGCGTAAAGACAACCCCACCAACTGGCAACTCGAGGTCCACACCGGCGATGACCCAATGGCGGAGATGCTGCGCGACCGCCCCGGCAACATCGTCGTCTTCACGGGCAAGAACCGGCTGAAGATCGACCGCATTCTGGCCGCGCTCCGCGCCGGGCTAAACGTACTGGCAGATAAGCCCTGGATCATCCGCTCGGCCGACCTGCCGAAGCTCGAAGAGGCGCTCAAACTGGCGCGCGAAAAGAAACTCGCCGCCTACGACATCATGACCGAGCGCTACGAAGTCACCAGCCAGTTGCAGCGCGAGTTCGTAGATGACCCCGCCGTCTTCGGCGACCCTGTGCGCGTGAAGGCGCGCAGCATCCACAACGTGATGAAGATGGTGGCGGGCACCCCGCTCAAGCGCCCCACCTGGTTCTTCGATATCGATGAGTACGGCGAAGGTCTCGCCGACGTCGGCACCCACGTGGTGGATCTCGTCCAGTGGACGCTCTTCCCCGGGCAGCCCCTCGATTGGCGCCAGGACATCCGCATCACCGGCGGACGCCGCTGGCCGCTCGTGCTCACCGCGGAGCAGTACCGCCAGGTGACCGGCGTGCCGCGCCAGGGAGCGCTCGATTACTACTGCAACAACGCGGTCGAATACACGTTGCGCGGCGTGCCCGTCTCGCTCGAAATCGGCTGGGAGTGGGAAGCGCCCGGCGCGGGCGATGTCTACGAGGCATCCTTCGCCGGCACGAAGTCGCGCGTGGAGATCCGCCAGGGCGCGGCGGAAAAGTGGGTGCCGGAGTTGTACGTTGAGCCCGCTAGCAAGGAGGCTGCCGCCGCCGTCGAAGCACGCGTCGCGGCGCTACAAGCGCGCTGGCCCGGAGTCGCGGTCGAGCGCTCCGGCGCCGGCCTGCACATCGCCATCCCGCCGGGGTTCCGGGTCGGACACGAAGCGCATTTCGCGCAGGTTACCAACCGCTTCGTGGACTTCATCAACGCGCCGGACTCCATGCCGGCGTGGGAGGATTCGTTCATGATGGCCAAGTATTACGTTTCCACCAAGGGCACGGAGGTAGGGAAATGAGGTTCGCATTGGTCCTGGCCGTGGCCGGCGCGCTGGCGGCTCAGGAGACCCGGCGCGAAACCGTCAACCGTTCGGCTCGGCCCGAGGACGACACCAAGCCGATGAGCGCCAAGGTCCCCGATGTGTACGCCATCCCCACGCAGTTCGAGCGCGTGGTGATCCTGCGCTTCAAGTTCCAGACCGACCTGCTGGCCGGTCTGGAGAAGATGGTGAAGCAGGAGAACATCCGCAACGCCGTGATCCTCTCCGGCTTCGGCAGCGTGCGCGGCTACCAGGTGCACCAGGTGAGCAACCGCGATTTCCCGTCGAAGAATATGTTCGTCAAGGATCCCACGGCGCCCGCGGACATTCTGGGAATGAGCGGCTATGTCGAAAACGGGCGCGTCCACCCGCACATCATGCTCGCCAACCCGGATAAGGCCTTCGGCGGACACCTGGAACCGGGCACAACTGTATTCACCTTCGCCGTGGTGACCATCGGGGTCGTGAAGGACGGCACGGACCTGAGCCACCTCGACGATAAGGCCTACCGGTGAGGTGCGCGGCCATCGCGGCGTACGCCGTGCTCGCCGGCGCGGCCCTCGCCTTTCAGGATCGCGCCGAGACCTGGCGTTTCGATTCGCTCACGCAAATCGGCGGGCACGCGGTGAAGGTGGAAGGCGCGCCCCGCATCGCCGGCGGCGCGGTTGTATTCGACGGCGCGCGCGACGCCCTCTTCTTCGACGTCCACCCGCTCGCCGGCGCGCGCGCCTGGACGTGGGAAGTCATCTTCCGCCCCGACCCCGGCGGCGCTCCCGCGCAGCGCTTCTTTCACCTCCAGGAGCAAGGCACCCAGACACGCCTGCTCTTTGAAATCCGTACCGCGGACGGACAGTGGTGGCTGGATAGCTACGCCCGCTCCGGCGACGCCGGCAAGGCGCTGATCGATCCCGCGATGCGTCATCCGCTGGGCCGCTGGTACGCCGTCGCCGCGGTGTACGACGGCCGCATGTACCGCAACTACGTGGACGGCGTTCCGCAAAACGAAAGTGAGATCGCGCTGGAGCCGCAGGGCGCCGGCACCGCCAGCGTGGGCACGCGCATCAACCGCGTGGATTATTTCAAGGGGGCCGTTCGCGAAGCCCGCTTCACGCGCCGCGCGCTGCTCCCCGCGGAGTTCCTCCACGCCCCGAGGTAAGTCATGCGTAAGTTCGGTCTGATTCCTGTGTTGCTGCTGGCCCTGGTTCCGGTAGTGAGCCAGACGCGCCGCGACCCGCTGGAGGCGGGCTTCGCCGCACCGCCCATGGAAGCGCGCCTGCGCTGCTACTGGTGGTGGCTCAACGGCCACACCGACGAAGCCGCCATCACGCGCGACCTCGAGGAAATGAAGTCCAAGGGCTACGCCGGAGCCATCCTGGTGGACGCCAACGGCAGCGAACAGAACGGCAACCGGATGGTTCCCGCCGGCCCCATGTTCGGCACACCCCGCTGGCGCGAACTCTACCGCCACGCGCTCAAGGAAGCCGCGCGGCTCGATCTCGAAATCAGCCTCAACATCGAAAGCGGCTGGAACCTGGGCGGCCCTACGGTCCAGCCGGAACACTCCACCAAGTTGCTCACCTGGTCGCGCGCCGAGGTGAACGGTCCCGGCGACGTGCGCATCGTACTGCCTGAGCCGCCCACCAGGATCGGCTTCTATCGCGACATCGCGGTGCTGGCCTACCCCCTCCGCCACGGCTCCGATCTGCCCAAGCGTCCCATCCGCGATCTCGCGGTGAAGAGCGCTTCGCGCGAGATGGGGATGTCCGCTCCCAAGACCACGCCGCTGCTCGAAGACGTCCCCGCCGAGCCCGGCGAGGAGGACGCGCGTGTCGCCGATGTGAAGGATGTCACCAGCCACATGCAGCCCAATGGAAGCTTCGCCTGGACCGCGCCCGCCGGCGCGTGGGAGATCCTGCGCATCGGCTACATGGCCAGCGGCGCCAAGGTCTCCACCTCCAGCGGCGCCTGGCAGGGCCTGGTCATCGACTACCTCGACGCGAGCGAATTCGCGCGCTACTGGAAAGAGCATCTCGATCCGCTGATGGAGGATGCCAGGCCGTACCTCGGCAAGAGCCTGCGCTACCTCGTCACCGATAGTTGGGAACTTGGCGGCGTCAACTGGACCCCGCGCTTTCGCGAAGAGTTCCGCGCGCGCCGCGGCTACGACGTGTTGCCGTACCTGCCCGTGATCGCCGGCCGCATCCTGGACAGCCGCGAAACCAGCAACCGCTTCCTCAACGATTTCCGCCGCACCGTGGGCGATCTGGTGATCGACGGGCACTACCGCCCCTTCGCCGAAACCGCCGCGAAGT
>JAFDVU010000068.1 GCA_018268835.1 Acidobacteriota bacterium
CCGTGGATCAGTAACACGGGCGTGCGCGAGCGGCGCAGGGCGTCCTCGGGCGAGGCACGGCGGAGATCGACGCCGTAGCGGATGCGGGCGTAGACCATACCGAACTCGATTAACGGCCAGGAGATGAGGCGCCCGGGCGAGCCGTGCTGCGCGAGGCGATCGCCGGCGATCTCTTCGAAGGTGGCGAACGGGCAATCCGCGGCGAGGGCGCGGAAGCGCGGTTCGCGCGCCAGGGACTCGATCAGGATGGCGGCGCCCATGGATTGGCCCAGCCCGTAGAGGCGCTCGATGCCGGGGCGCGACATCAGCAGGTCCGCCCACGCGTGGATGTCGGCGGCTTCGCGCACGCCGTAAGTGGTCAGTTCGCCGCCGCTGGCGCCGTGTCCGCGGCTGTCCGGAGTGAGCACGGCGTAGCCGGCGGCAAGCAGGAATCGCGCCTGCCCGAGCACGCCGGTGCGCGTATCGCCGATGCCGTGAAGCACGATCGCCGCAGCGCCGTTGGGATGCGCCGGGGTGAAGAGCCACCCGGCGAGCCGGACTCCGCCGGGCGCGATCGCCTGCGCCTCTTCGGCGGAGATGCCGGCTCCCGCCTGCCGCGCGAAGGCCTGCGCGTAGAGCAGGGGCGAGCGCGTGTGGTCGGGAACGTGGAGCGCGTTCTCCGCCAGGAAGGCGCCGGCGAAGGCGATCGCGATGCAGGCCGCGGCGGCCGCGCCAGTGATTGTGCGCACGATGAATTGACGCGCGTGAGCGCGAAAACGCGTATCGCGCGGCGCACACTGTTCGCCAGCGTTCACATCCGCTTGGACGGAAACTGCTTGCGGGTATTAGCTCTTGCGGGTGGCGGCGGAATTGCAGCAGCGGGCGGCATGTACGCATCGCCCAGGCGCTCCGCGCTCGTTTCCGCGCTAGTGCACACGGTTGTGCTTGCGCTGCTCCTGCTCACCGGCCCGGTCGTACGGACCGTGCCGAAACTCATCGATCACGGCAGCATCGTGCTGCCCAGCGACCTGGTGAAATATCAGGTCACCCGCACCGAAAGCGGCGGAGGCGGAGGGCAGCGCGATGACACGCCGCCGCAGCGCGGCCATCTGCCGAAGATCACGCCGCGTCCGTTCGTGCCGCCCATGGCCCACATGGAAAACGCGCGCCCGGTGCTGGCCATGGAGATGGCGATCTTCGGTAACCCGTCGGTCATTGTTCCGGCGATCAACCTACCGATGGTGGGGGACCCCGGCGGCGTGCTCGGGTTGATCTCCGGCGGTCCCGGCGGACCAGTGGGCATCGGGACCGGCGACCGCGGCGGCATCGGCGGGAAGACGGGTCCGGGCTACGGCGACGGCGACCGGCCCGGCGTGGGCGGGTACAGCCCGGGCTTCCGCGACGATGTCACACAGCCCACGCTACTGTTCAAGGTGGAACCGGAGTACACCGATGAAGCCCGCAAGGTACGGCTGCAGGGCACAGTGCTGCTGCGCATCGTAGTGGATGAGCGCGGCCGCGCGGAGAATATCGTGGTGACGCAGGGGCTTGGGTTGGGCCTCGACGAACGCGCCATCGAAGCGGTGAAGAAGTGGCGCTTCCGCCCCGGCATGCGCGCGTCGCGTCCGGTGCCGACGACGGCGATCGTACAGGTGACGTTTCGATTGTTGTGAAGCTAGCGGCACATGGCCACCAGCGATTTCGTCCATCCCAGGAAGCGCTCGCGCACGATGACCGCTCCGGGAAACATCGCCGCCAGTTGCGCGGCGTCGAGCAGGCGCACGTCGGTGAGGTAGTGCTCCAGGTAAAACGCGCGGCGGTCCGGCGCCGGATGCGTGAGCCACGCCCACACCGTGAAGCGCTCCACGATGCGCCGCTGCCACGCACGCGGCAGCCAGTGGACGAACGGCGTGAGCAGGTGCTGCTCCACCGGAAAGCGGCGGTTGGGCGTCTGCACCCAGAAGCCGCGGCCCACGCGCGCGACCTCCGCGGCGAAGCGCCGCTGGCTGGCGGCATCGCCCACGTGCTCGATGACGGAGTTGCTGAAGACGATATCGAACGCGCGGTCGGGGAAGGGAAGCGCGCGGCCGTCGGCGGCGACCCAGGCATCGGCGCGCGCCATTTCATCTTTGGTGCGCGGCATGTTGAGCAGGGTCACGCGCGGACGCACCGGCAGCAGGTCCCAGGTTTCCGGCGCGCCGCCGACGTCGAGGACGCGGGTCCGCGGGCCGACCGCGAAGTCGCGCGCGAAGCGACGCATGCGCCGGCGGCGGAAGTAGAGCGAGATGGCGGTGGCCGCGGCCGTAGCTTACTCCACGCGGGCGAAGTTGCGCGCGTCGCGGCTCCACGAGGGGGCGTGTTGGAGCACGTCCAGCACGTGCTCGGGCGAGTCGGCCACGCTCCACATCTGGCGGTGCTTTTCGTTCATGAAGCCCTCGTCCACGGTGCGGTTGAGCAGTTCGATGCAGGGATCGTAGAAGCCGTTCACGTTGACCAGCACCACGGGTCCGAAATACAGTCCGAGCCGTTTCCAGGTGATGGCTTCGAAGAGTTCCTCCAGGGTGCCGCAGCCGCCGGGCAGCGCGACCACAGCGTCGGAGAGTTCCAGCATGAGGCGCTTGCGCTCGTGCATATCGTCCACCAGGCGCAGTTCGGTGAGCGCGCGGTTGCCCCATTCGAGTTCATCCATGAAGCGCGGGAGCACGCCGGTGACCTTGCCGCCGGCGGCGAGAGCCGCCGACGCCATGCGCCCCATCGAGCCGAGCGAACTGCCGCCATAGACCACGGCCAGTCCGGCTTCAGCGAGCGCGCGGCCGAGGCGCGCGGCGGCGTCCAGGTAGACGGCCGGCGTGCGATCGCTCGACGCGCAGTAAACGCAAACGGATTTGATCATCGCCAGTCTTTCAGGATAACCTTGCGCGGCTCAGCGGTCCGCGGCGGATCCGGCGGGCGTGCGCGCATAGACGCGCACGTAGTCCACGGTCATGCGCTGCGGGAACACGGTGGAGGCGTCGGGGTAGCCGGGCCAGTTGCCGCCCACGGCAAGGTTGAGCAGCAGGAAGAAGGGATGATCGTAGACCCAGGTGGTGCCCTTGGGCAGGTCCGCGGGGGTGATGCGCTTGTAGGTGGCGCGGTCCACGGAGAACTGGATCGAGCCGGGCAGCCATTCCACGGCGAACAGATGGAACTCGTCGGCGAAGCGGCCGGCGGGCACCACGTAGGGCGCGCCGATGCCGTTGCCTCCCGAGTATCCGGGGCCGTGGATGGTGCCGTGCACGGTGCCGGGCTCCTTGCCGATGTTCTCCATGATGTCGATCTCGCCGCAACGCGGCCACCCGGCGGTGGAGATGTCGGCGCCGAGCATCCAGAAGGCGGGCCAGATGCCCTGTCCGTAGGGGAGTCTGATGCGGGCCTCGATGCGCCCGTAGGTGAAGGCGGCGATCCCCTGGGTTTTGAGGCGCGCCGAAGTGTAGCCGCCGCCTTCCGCCAGCGCCTGAATCACGAGGTGCCCTTCTCCGTCGTGAAACGCGTTGGCGGTGGAGTTGGTGTAGTTCTCCAGTTCGTTGTTGCCCCAACCGGTCTTGCCGGTGTCGTAGGTCCACTTGGCGGGATCCGGCGCGGTGCCCGCGGGTTGGTCGAATTCGTCGTGCCAGACCAGGCGCCACGGCCGGCCGGGAGCGGCGTCCTGCGCGTGGACCGCGGAGAGCGCCGCCAGCAGGAGGAGGATGCGAATCATCAGCTCCTATTATGGGGCGGCTAACCACCTGCCGGTCCGGCGCGTCAAGATGAAGGAATGGACCGGATGCTCCGCGACCTGCGGGCGGCGTTCCGGGGGATGGCCCGGAAGCCGGGAGCGGCTGTGCTGGCGGTGGCGTCGCTCGGGCTCGCGATTGGATTCAGCACGGCCGCTTTCAGCGTGCTCGACGCCTACTCCCTGCGCGACCTGCCGGTGGCCGATCCGGGCGGCCTCCTCTGGGTCTACGTGAACACGCGCGAACACCGTCCGGACAATCTCGCCTGGCCCGAATACGCGCTGATCGCCGGACGGGCGCGATCTTTTTCCGGCGTGCTGGCGCAGAGCCGGCGGGGCCCCAGGGTGCGGCTGGCGGATCGCGACGATTTCCCGATCACCGCCGGGGTCAGCGACAATTTCTTCGATGTGGCCGGCGTGAACACCACGATGGGGCAGGTGTTTCACGCCGGACGCGGGCAGGACGGCACGGTCGTGCTCTCTTTCCGCTACTGGCGCAACGCGCTGGGCGGCGATCCCGCGGCGCTGGACCGCGATCTCCCGGTGGGTGGGGCGAACCTGCGGATCATCGGGATCCTGCCGCCGGATTTCACGGGCATGAATCGCGGAATTGCGGTGGACCTGTTCGTGCCCGCGCAGACGTTCTTCGGAGCTCTGGCGATGGCGCGGCCCAACGACGTGCGTTTCAGCGACTACGAAGTGCTCGGGCGGTTGCGTCCGGGCGTGACGATCGAGCAGGCGCGCGCCGAGGTGGAGGCGATCTTCCGGCAGGCGGAAGCGGATGGGCAAGCCGCCGGTCCCGAGCGCACGGCTGCGGTGGAGGCGTTCACAGAGAAGGGGCTCACGGCGCGCCTGAGATCGAACGCCGTGATGCTCGGGGTGATGCTGCTGGTGGTCCTGATCGCGGCCGCGAACCTGGCGAACCTGCGGCTGGTGGAGAACGAAGCGCGCCGCAGGGAGACCGGGATCCGGCTCGCGCTCGGCGCGGGACGCGGCGATCTCGCGCGGCAGCACCTCACCGAAACCGTGCTGGTGAGTTCGCTGGGCGCGGCCGCGGGGCTGGTGGTGGCGTGGTGGCTGGTGCGTCTGGCGCCCGCGCTGCTCTACGCCGGCAAACGCTACCTCGAATACCACATCCGCCTCGACGCGCGGGTGTTCGCGTTCAGCGCCCTTGCGCTGGTGATCGTGGCGCTGATTGGCGCTGCGATCCCGCTCACCGACGCGTGGCGCCGGCGCCTGCTGCCTGTGCTGCAGACCAGCCGCACCGGCGGGCCCTCGCGCTGGCTGGGTGCGCTCGTGGTGGCGCAGATGGCGCTGGTGACCGGTGTGACCTGCTCGGCCGGATTGCTGTGGCGCAGCCTCGGCAACGTCGCCGCGATCCGTCCGGCGATGGATCCGGATCGCAGACTGCTGCTGGTGGCGGGCGCGTGGGAGTCGCACCCGCGCACGGCGGACGCGGCCGCGCGGATCGCGCGCGTACCCGGCGTCGAACAGGTGGCGTGGGCGCGGCGCGCGATGCTCAGCGGGTCGCTGGGCGGCGCGGTGGTGGCGTTGGAACTTCCCGGGCAGCTCAAGCAGAACTTCCACTACAACCTGGTGAGCGCGGACTATTTCGCGGTGACCGGCGCGCGCATCGTGGCCGGGCGCGGATTTGTCGAGGCGGATGCAGCGGGCGCGACCCCGGTGGTGATGGTCAACCAGGCGTACGCGCGGCGCTTCACGGGTGGCGCGGCTCCGCTGGGCGAGTGGATCCGGGTGGCGGGGAAAGACCGGCAGGTCGTCGGGACGGTCGAGGACGGGCCGTCGATCCACCTGCGCGAGACCATCGAGCCGTACTTCTACTTCCCCGAAGCGCAACGGCCGACGGACGAACTGACGTTCTTCGTGGCTGCGCGCGATCCGGCAGGTTTGGCTCCGGCGGTGCGTGCGGCGCTGCGCGAAGCGGCGCGCGAGTTCACCGTGTTCGACGTGCGTACGCTGCGGATGCACCTGCGCGGCGCGCGCGGCGGGGAAGAGATGGCGGCGCTGCTCACCGGGTGCCTGGCTCTGCTCGGGCTGTTCCTGGCGGCGGCGGGATTGTTCGGCGTGACCATGTTCGCGGTCGCGCGACGGACCGGCGAGTTCGGCGTGCGCGTGGCTATGGGCGCGACGCCCGCGCGGCTGGCGGCGCAGGTGCTGCGGCAGGCGGCGCTGCGGGTGGGGGTGGCGGTCCCGCTGGGCTGGCTGGCGGCGTGGACGGGGCGGCAATCGATCCAGAAACTGCTGTTCGGCGTGGGCGCGGAAGATCCGGCGACGTTCCTCGCGGCCAGCGCCGTGGTAACGCTGGTGGCCTGCGCCGCGGCGCTCGCTCCCGCGCTGCGCGCTGCGCGCACCGATCCCGTGGCCGCGCTGCGCCACGAGTAGCTTCACGCCTCCGCGAGTGCCGTTACACTACGGTGTATGCACATACTGGTTGTTCACGCGCGGGTGAAACCGGAGTTTGTGGACGCGTTCATCGCCGCCACCCGCATCAACGCGCGGGAGAGCGCGAAGGAGCCCGGGGTGGCGCGCTTCGATTTTCTGCAGCAGAAGGACGATCCCACCCGCTTCGTGCTTTACGAGGTTTACCGCGACGCCGAAGCTCCCGCCGCGCACAAGCAGACGGCGCATTACAACGAGTGGGCGGCCCAGGCCGAACCCATGCTGGCGGAGCCGCGCACGCGCGCGTTCTATGCGAACCTCGAACCCGGCGATGAAGGGTACTAGCGCGGCAGCTTGGGGAGCGGGTCCGCGGTGAGCACCGGCGGCGCGCTGCCATTCCGCCGGATTGCCGTCACGGTGCCTCCGGAAGGCTGGTTCCACGGAGTCACCGCGGCCCTGTTCCATTCCTACCGGCGCGCCCTGTGCGATCTCGGGCTGGAAGTCTTCCCTGTCCCGTTGTCCGCGTTTCTCCCGCCGGACGCGGCGCGCATCGACGCGCTGACGGCCGGGCTGCGTGCGTTCCGCCCCGAACTCGCGCTGGGCGTTCCGCACCTGAGCCACGCACTGCGCTGCTGCCTGTCCCCGCGCCGCGACGGCTCATGCCCCAACCTCTTCACCGATGTCCTCGACATCCCGGTCCTCGGACTGTGGGACCACGCTCCGGTGGAACTCGCCGACCAGGTGCTGAGCCCGCTGCCGGCGCACCCGCGTGACTCGCGCTCCGGCGCCGGCGCCTTGCTGCGCCGCGTGCTGGCGCACCCGCGGGTGATTCACTGGTCACGCGATCGCGGGCAGACGCGCCTCATGTGCCATCTCGGTTTCGCCGTGCCCGAGCGCGTGATCGCTGAGGTTGGGCCGCTGCCGGTGGGGTTCGCGCTTCAGGGCACGCCCGGCATATCCGATGGAATTTCGCCGGTCGCGTTTTTCGGGCACCTGTACCAGGAGGAACCGGCGGCGCCCGATCCCGCGCTGGAGGAACTTGCCAGTGCCGCCTGCGGCCGCTGGATGAGCCGGCCCGGGGCCGCCCTGTGGGACGTCCTGGCCGAAGAGATCGAGTGCCTGCCCGCGCAACAGCGCGCGGAGTTCGCGCTCGATACGGACCAGACGTACTTCTGGCACTTCGCCCACCGCCTGATCGCGCATCGCGCGCAGACCGCGCTGCGCCTGCACATGCTGGGCGGCGCGGGCGTTCCGGTGGCGTGCTATGGAAACCTGAAGCAAACGGATCCGCGGGTGCCGGCGAATCTGCGGCCTCTGCCCGGCGGCATCGGGTTCGGCCCCGAGTTGGCGGCCGCGCTGGCCCGCCACCCGATCACAATCGACGTGCTCAACCCGGGTTTTTTCGACGGCTACAGCCTCAAGCCGCTGATCTGCTTCGCTTCGGGCGGCTTCATGCTGGTGGACCGCAAACAGCATTTCGTGGACGATTTCGGCGCCGCCGGCGAAGCCGTCACCTACGCCACCCGCGAAGAACTCGCCGGCCGCGTGGAGTTGTTCCTCGCCAACCCGCGCTATCGCCGCGAAGTCGCCGATGAGATCCGCGCGCGCGTACTGGAGCGCCACGCGCTGAGCGATGTTCTGTCGCGCGTACTGCGTGCCGCCGCCGGTTGCGAGGCCGCGCGAAGGCCGCCCGCGCCGCGCGCCGGGGCGCATTCGCCGGGAGCCGTCCGCGCGGACCTGATGGCGGGATGGCGCTCGGAACCGCAGTGGACCGGCGCCAGCGTGAAGCGCGTGGCGGAGGGCGTGCGCGTAGTCACGCCGCTGGCGCCCTGGCTCTATGCGGCGGCGCTGCCGCTGCCGGAAACCGTGGGCGCGATGCGGCAGCCGCACCTGCGCCTGCGCCTGATCGTGGAAGCCGGACGGATCGGCGTGGCGCCGCTCCGCGAGTGCGACGGGAGCCTGCCGGGGGAGCAGGTGGTGAGCGTCTGCGCGCGCGAAATCGTGGTGGAGGTGGAGTTGCCTCGCGAAGGAGCGCGCACGGTGCTGCTGCGCAACACCGTGGAAGGGGAGACCCGAGTGCTGGTGCGCGGCGCGGAGTTGTGCGAGCGGGAATAGGCAGGACGCGCGCGGGGCGGCAGGGGCGGACCGCGTTACGCCCGCGACTTATCCGCCGGCGCCGGACGCCACTCCGCGGCGCGGCACGCGAGTTCCCTCCGCGCCTGCTCCCATTCTTCGGGCGGGGCCTGCGCCCAGCGGTCCAATCGCCGCCGCATCGCCTGAATCGCCGCCGGCCACTCGGCTGCGCGGAACGACCGCGCGATCCACGCTCCGCCGGCGCCCAACCGCGGGTACTGCGCGTAAACCAGGTCCGGCGGGACGGGCAGGCTCGTCTCGTCGGGATGCGTCAGGCCGCCGATCGCCAGCGGAAGCCCGGCGCGGCGCACTTCCTCCGCCAGCATGTCCACCACCGGGGACACCAGCATTTCGAAGTGATTCGCCAGGCCGAATTGCAGGTGCAAGTCGTTGAGCCCGAGCATCACTTCGTCCACCCCGGGGACGGCGAGAATCTCCCGCACCCGCGCTACCGCCGGCGCCAGTTCCAGCAGCAGCACGGCGGTCGCCCGTCCGCGGACCAGGCCGGTGAAGCGCTCGACCTCGCCGGCGGACCGGAAACTGGGCAGCATGATCACGCGCGCGCCCAGGCGGAGCGCGGTCTCGATCTCTTCGCCGGTTCCCGCGTGCACGGGATTGATGCGGACGAAGGGCGACGCGCGCCGCACCACGCCCGCCACCGCGGCCAGGCCGTCCCAGCCATGGCGCGAGAGGCGGGTATCGTGCCCCGCCTGCCGGTCAGCCTTGCCCAGCAGTTCGATGTCGATGCCGGCGCGATCCACCCCGGCCTCATCGGCCCGGGCCGCGGCGTCAGGATCGGCCGTGATCAGGGTGAGGCGGAAGCGTTCGCCGAAGCTCGGGGCCGGAGCGGTCATCGGATCAGAGGATATCGGGCACTCCGGGGGTGCCGGGGGACAGCCGCCAGTTGTCGGGCTCGGCATGATTGAAGAGACAGTCGATCACATTCAGGTACCCGGCCGGTTCGCCGCTCTCGTTGCGCAGCGCGTGCCACACGCCCGGCGGCACCACCACCAGCAGCGGACGCAACGCGCCGAACCGGATCGTCTCGCTGGCGCCCTCCGTGGCGGACCCGGCGCGGCCGTCCCACAAGGCCAGCTTGATGTTGCCGCCGACCCCCACCAGGTGGTCGGTCTGCCTGCTGTGCCGGTGCCAGTCGGTGATGCAATTGGGCGCCAGTTGCACCCAGTTGACCTGGCGCGGCGCGATCTCGATGCCGTCCCAGTCGGAGCGGAAGATCTCGGTCAACCAGCCGCTGCGGGTGAGCACGTTGCCGAGTTCGAGGATGCGGACGCCGTCGATGCGGGGCGCCGCGGCGCGCCGTCCTCCAGGCAACACAGTCTGCGGATCACGCTCGCCAGCCGGGGTTCGGCCGGCGGGCCGGTCCGATGCGGAATTCATGGAAGGTCTCCTAGCGTTTCCAGCGTATCTCGCCGCTGACGATCGTGGCCATGGGTCCGCCGCGGAAGGATCGTCCGTCGAACGGAGAGTTGCGGCTGCGCGAGGCGGACTGGTTCACGTCGTAGGTCCATTCGACGTCGGTACTGAAGACGGTGACGTCGCCCGGCGCGCCCGCGGCGAGCGTGCCGCGTCCCAGCCGCATCACCGATTCCGGACCGGTGGTGAACAACTCCACCATGCGCTGCAGCGTGATCCGGCCCGCCGCCACCAGGTGATCCAGCGCCAGTCCGATGGCGGTCTCCAGGCCGATAATGCCGAACGGGCAGCGCTCGAACTCCTGCATCTTCTCCGATCCCGGGTGCGGCGCGTGATCCGTGGCGATGGCGCTGACGGTGCCGCGCGCCAGCGCGTACAGAACGCCTTCGCGGTGCGGGCTGCTGCGCAGGGGCGGCTTCATCTTGAAGTTGCTGTCGTAGGGCGCCATGTCCTGGTCGGCGAGCGCAAAGTGGTGCGGGGTCACCTCGCACGTCACGGGCAGCCCCTGTTTGCGCGCGAACGCCACCATGGCGACCGAGTTGGCGGTGGAGATGTGGGCCACGTGGTAGCGGGCGCCGGTAAGCTGCGCCAGGATGAGGTCGCGCGAGACCATGATGTCCTCGCTCGCCGCCGGGATGCCGCGCAATCCCCAGCGCACGCTCTGCGCGCCTTCGTGCATGTCGCCGCCGGCGCTGAGGTTCAGGTCCTCGCAGTGCTGGATGATGGGCACGTCGTAGGCGCGGGCGAATTCCATGGCGCGGCGCATGACGCGCGCGTTCATCACCGGCAGCCCGTCGTCGCTGATGGCCACGGCGCCGGCGGCCTTCATGCCGCCGATCGCGGAGATCTCCTCCCCGGCGCTGCCCTTGGTGATGGCGCCGATGGGGAACACGTTCACCACCGCCTTCTTGCGCGCCTGCTCCACGATGTAGCTGGTCACGGTGACGCTGTCGTTCACCGGCTTGGTGTTGGGCATGCAGCAGATGGACGTGAAGCCGCCCGCCGCCGCCGCCCGCGAGCCGCTCTCGATGGTCTCTGCGTGCTCGAAGCCGGGCTCACGCAGGTGCACGTGCATGTCGATGAAGCCGGGCGCCACGATCATGCCGCCCGCGTCGTACACCTCCGCGCCGGGCGAGCGGAGATCGGGCCCGACTCCGGCAATCACGCCGTCCTCGATCAGCACGTCGGCCGTCGTGTCGGTTCCGCTGGCGGGGTCGATCACCCGCCCGTTCCTGATCAGAAGCGCCGCCATTTATCCAATCACCTTTTCCAGCACCGCCATGCGCACGGCGATGCCGTTCTCCACCTGGTTGAGAATCACGGACCGCTGGAAATCGGCGACCTCGCTCGATAACTCGCGTCCGCGGTTGATCGGCCCCGGATGCATCACGATCGCGTCCGGCTTGGCGAGGTCGAGGTGCCCCAGTTGCAGCCCGTAGAAACGGAAGTATTCGCTCGCCGGGAAGGCGGCTTCGTGCTGCCGCTCCAGTTGCACGCGCAGCATCATGATCACGTCGGCGTTGCGGATGGCGGTGCGGATGTCGGTGGTCAGCGTTACGCCCGGGGCCAGGTGCTGCAACTCCGCCGGCAGCAGCGAGGCCGGTCCGCAAAGCACGATCTCGGCGCCGAAGCGCGCCAGCAGGTGGACGTTGGAGCGCGCCACGCGGCTGTGCGCGATGTCCCCGATGATCGCCACGCGCAATCCCGTGAGTTTTCCCTTGCGGTCCAGGATGGTGCGCGCGTCGAGCAGCGCCTGCGTCGGGTGTTCGTGCGTGCCGTCGCCGGCGTTGATGATCGGAGTGGGCAGGTGCCGCGCCAGGAAGTGCGGCGCGCCGCTGGCCGCATGGCGCATCACGATCGCGTCCGGGCGCATCGCCGCCAGCGTGTTCAGCGTGTCCACCAGCGATTCGCCCTTGGTCACGCTCGAACCCGACGCCGTGATGGAAACCGCGTCCGCCCCCAGACGCTTGGCCGCGATTTCAAAACTCGTGCGCGTGCGGGTGGAGGCCTCGTAGAACAGGTTCACAATCATTTTGCCGCGCAGCGTGTCGAGCTTTTTCAGGCTCTGGCTCTGCATCGGCTGGAAATGTTTGGCCCGCTGGAGAATGGCTTCGATCTGCCCGCGGTCCAATTCCTCGATTCCAAGCAGTCCTTCCGGCATGGCTGACCTCTTAGGCGGCCTCGCCGCTCTCGCGCTCCACCAGCAGAACCTTCTCCATCCCGTCGATCTCCTGGAACTTCACCTCGATGATTTCGAGATCCGAGGTCTGCACCGTGCGCCCGATGTAGCGCGCCTCGATCGGCAGTTCGCGGTGGCCGCGGTCGATCAGCACCAGCAGTTGCACGCGCGCCGGGCGCCCGTGGTCGAAGAGCGCGTCCAGCGCGGCGCGGATGGTGCGGCCCGTGTAGAGAACGTCGTCCATCAGGATGATGTCCTTGCCGGCGACGTCGAACTTGATGTCGGTCGCGTTGAGCACCGGCTTGACATCGACCGTGCTCAGATCGTCGCGATACAGGTTGATATCGAGGATCCCCACCGGGACCTGGCGGTTTTCCAGGCTCTCGATTTTAGCGGCGAGGCGTTGCGCGAGCGGGACTCCGCGGCGGCGGATTCCAATGAACGCAAGCTGGTCCAGATCGCTGGTCCGTTCCAGAATCTCGTGTGCGAGACGTACCAGCGTCCGATCGATTTCGGAGGCGCTCATGAGCTGGGATTTGACTCGGGTCGCGGGCATATTCCCGTTCAGGGTACCATGCCGCCAAACGTCAACGGCCGACAGTCCGTTCTTCATGCCGCTCCCGGAACATTCGCTCGTTTTGTGGGTTAATAGACTCAATGCGCCTCGCGCTTGCCATCCTGTCGGCCACGGGTGCGCTGCTCGCGCCCCTGGCGGCGCAGGAGTGCCCCGCGGTGGCGCGCCTGGCGCCCGCCGGCAGCGTCTCCGGGACCCTCGCGCCGGGTGGTTGCGTCCTTACCGGTGGCAGCCTCTACTCGGCCTACCGTCTGGACCTGCCGGTGCGCGGACGCATCGCCATCGACCTCGGCGGGACCGCCGCCAACCTGCAATTGATCCTGCGCGGCGATTCCGACGCGGCGCTCGATTCCGGCGCGTCGATTCACCGCGCCATCGAAGCCGGCTCCTACCGCCTGCTGGTCGCCGGACAGACCCCGCGGGATGCCGGAGCGTTCACCTTGACCACCGCGTTCACCGCGGAGCCTTCCATGCTCTGCGCGGATTATCCGGCGATGGGACTGCGGCAGACCATCTCCAATACCCTGGGCAGCTACGGCTGTACTGCGCCCGACGGCACGCCTTACGACGCCTGGTCGCTCACCACTTACGGATCCGGTACGCTCACCGCCACCATCGCCAGCGCGGATTTCACCCCGACCCTGACCCTGCGCGGCAGCGACGGACGCCTGCTGGCCATTGATGCCGGCGGCACGCTGACCGCGGCGCTCACCGCCGGCAGCCAGTACATTTTGGTGGCCGCGTCGGCGGACCGGGGCGGCGCATACCAGATCGCAGCCACCTTCGAAGACGCACCGGACGATCCCTGCCACGCGCTCCGCACGCTGGCCGATGGCGACAGCGACAACGGCACCGTCACCGGCGGCAGTTGCGCCTACACCCTGCCCGATAGCGGCGATCAGCTCAATTACAACTACTACAACTTCACCCTGAGCGCGCCCGCGGTCGCGTCCTTCACCGCCGTCAGCGGCGATTTCAACCCGACCCTGTACGTGCTCGACGAGGCCGGCAATACGCTGGCCGCGGACACGCTGGGCGGCGGCTGGGACGCCTCAGGCCGTCCGCAAAGCTCGCTGGCCGTGCCCCTGCCGCCCGGTAATTATCTGCTCCAGGTGTTCAGCGATGTGCCCGCCGGCGGCGCGTATCAGCTTCAGGCAGCGATCACGGCCGGTCCGTTCGCGCCCTGCGTGCCCGCCGCGGCCAATCCCGGGGACAGCCCCGGCGGCGTGCTTTCGGCCGCGAGCTGCCGCACCGCGCTCGGGCTCAGCGACCTCTATACGGTTACGCTTCCCGCCTCCGGCACCCTGGACCTCGCTCTTGCGTCCCCCACCTTCCCGCCGATCCTGGCCATCCGCGATGCCGCGGACAACGTGATCGTGCGCAGCCCGCCCGGCGGCGCGGCCGCGGCCCACATCAGCGCCGATCTTCCCGCGGGAACGTACACGCTGGCCGCCACGGCGGGTTCCGCCTCCGGCGCCTACACGCTGACCACGAAATTCACGGCGCACGACGTCCCGCCCTGCGCCTTCGCGCAGACGCTGGATCTGAACGGCGGCTACATCCAGCGGCTGGGCGCGGGCAGTTGCCGCGGCGCCAACGGCGAGCCGGTGGATTACTACGGCTTCACGCTCGCGGCCGATTCCTTCGTGCTCGGCGTGGTCACGTCCAGCGAAGTGGACGGCTACCTCACCCTGCTGGATGCCGCGGGCAACGCCCTGCGCATGGACGATAACGGCTACGGCGGCATCGATCCCCTGATCGTGCAATACCTGCCGGCTGGCTCCTACCGCTTCGCCGTGCGCGACGCCGCCGCGTCGGCGGGCGGACTCTACGAGATCGATCTGCGCACCGTGGAAGGTCCCCGCCCGCCGTTCTGCGGCGCGCGCGGCACACTCTCGCCCGGATCCAGCGTGAGCGGGACCATCACCTATACCGGCTGCCAGTACACCGACCAGACCTTCGCCGACATTTACCAGGTGACCGTGCCGGCCGATTCCACGCTCGACCTGCGTTTGAATTCGGGCGATTTCGACGCCTACCTGGTCCTGCTCGACGCCAAAGGCAACGTGGTGGCCGAGGATGACAACAGCGGCGGCGGCACCAACGCGCGCATCACCACTCCGGTCGCCGCCGGGACATATTATGTCGCCGCCAAGCCCTCCGGCGATTACTTATCGAACGGCGCCTACACGCTCGCGGCCGACGCCACGCCCGGTACCGGCTCCGGTACCAGTTCCGGTACCGGCCAGCCCCAATAGCCTATCGCCGTTGTATACTGTCGGTCTGGCCGGTCCGCGTCCACGGGTCGTCCTGAGTCGGGCCGGACGGAGGGCTCTCCGCCATTCCGTCCGGCTTCGCGTGAAACACCCCGCGCCCGCGGCGCGTCCTTGGGGATAATGGAAGCGATGGCCACGGAAACGGTTTGCGCCAAGTGCGGGGGTACCGGCTGGATCATCGTCGAACGCGGGCACGTCAGCGGCGCCGAGCCGTGCGAATGCCGCGCCACCGGGCGCGCCGGACGCCTCGAAAACCACGCCCAGATCCCGCCCCTCTACGAGCACGCTTCGCTGGAAAATTTCAGCCTGCCCGGGCCGGAAAACCCGATCGCCCGCCGCGAACTCGGCACCGTCCTGCTGACCGTGAAGAATTTCCTGCGCGACTTCCCCAACCCGGAGCGTCCGGGACTGCTCTTCATCGGCAGCCAGGGCACCGGCAAGACCCACCTCGCCGTGGCCGCGCTGCGCGGCATCATCGCCAAGGGCTTCGAAGGCGTGTTCTGCGATTACCAGAACCTGCTGGACCGCATCCGCTCCGGCTACGACGCCAACTCAAACTCCGCCGATAAGGAAGCCTATCGCATGGCGCTCGACAGCGAGGTGCTGCTGCTTGACGACCTCGGCGCGCACCGCGTCACGGACTGGGTGGAGGACACCGTTACCTCCATCATCACGCAGCGCTGCAACAACCGCCGCGCGCTGCTGGCCACCACCAACCTGCCCGACGGCGAGGCCGGCCTGCCCACCATGCAGCGCTCCGCCAGCGGCAACATCGATTACGCTCCCGCCACCCTGGCCGAACGCATCGGACCGCGCGCCCGCTCGCGCCTGTTTGAAATGTGCACGGTGATCCGCATGCCGCTGGTGGAGGACTACCGGGTGCGAAAGGCACGCACGTTTTGATGCGCGCCGCCATCCTCGCGCTGGCGCTGGCCGCATCCGCTTCCGCCGCCGGATACGTGCAGGCCGTGGAGTTCAATTACTACCTCCTGCCGCGCCCGCTCTGGGAGCGCGAACTGGTCTGGCTCAAGAACCTGGGCGTGGATACCGTGGAATTCTCCATCCCGTGGAACTTCCACCAGCGTCCCTCCGGCGAACCTGATCTCACCGGCGAGACGAATCCCCGGCGCGACGTGATCGGATTCATCCGCCTGCTGCGCCGTCTGGGCTTGCGTGCGTGGGTGCGCCCGCTGCCGCCCGTGCCCGGATTGCTCAACGCCGGCGGGCATCCCGATGCCGCGCAGCAGCGCGCCTGGCTCAAGCTTCTGGAGCAGGTGCTGGCGCCGCGGAGCGCCGCGCACGGCGGGCCCATCGCCTACGTGGAAGGCCACGGACTCGCCATCGGCGCCGGGCCGCCGCCGGCGCCCGTCGTGATCCTCTCGGCCACGCGCAACGACGCGCTGGCGCGCAGCCGCGAGGCCATCGCGACCACCCGCGGTTCGCTGCTGTGGACCGGCGTGGAGGATGCGCTGTATCCCGCCGGCTGGGCCGCGGACCCCGCCGCGCCCCTGCGCAAGGGAGCGGTCGGGCTTGGCGGCGAAGAGCGCGCATCCACCGCGCCTTTGCGCCGCGACGCCGCGCTGCTGCGCGGGTGGGCTCGGCTCTTCGAACAAATGCGTCCGGCGCCGCCGCCCCGGCCAGTTTCGCGCAAGTGGCCGGAGGGCCTGGCCGCGGCGCAGCTCGATTCACCGGCCGCCGGCGCGGTCAGCATCGTGAACACTTCGCCGGCGCCTTTCCGCGGAGACCTTCGCGTGCTCGATCCCGCCACTCGAAAGTCCATGATTCTACCCAACGTGGCGATCGCGCCCGGACAGGCGCTGTGGCTGCCGGTCGGCGTCTCCATCGGACCCGAAGGTCCGTGCGGGGAGTGCTCCAACTTCGCTTCCACCGAGCGCATCGTCTACGCCACGGCGGAACTGCTGCGCGTCGAGTTCGAAAACGGAATCCTGGCCATGGAATTCGCCGCGCCCCGGGCCGGAGAAGTCGTGCTCCAACTGGCGCGCCGTCCGGAGGGCCCGTACCTGGCAGCGGGCAAGCCCACGGATTTCGACTGGGACGAGCAGAAATTGCGTGCCCGCCTGCCGGTTCCCGCCGGCAAGGGGCCGGACGACCACGTGCGCGTCGGAATCGCCATCGAAGCGCCGGAGACGTCGGCGTTCTTCAACGAACTCCACCGCCTGGTCATAGGCCGCGCCAACACCGTCTCCACCGTGTACTCCTCGGCGGCCATCGCGGCGCGCTCCCGCCTGCGCCTGCCCGATGGCTACACCGCCACCGCCGCCAACAAGTCGCCCAACGAGATCGACTACCGGATCGCGGTGCCCGCCGATGCCGCGCACGGCGACTTCGCCTCCCTGGCGATCGAGGCCGACGGTGTCGCCCTGGGCCGCGCGCGTGTGCAACTCTTCCGCCCGCTCACGGTGCGGCTGGTGGAGGCGATTGGCCTGCACTTCGGCGCCGGCGCGGAGGTCGCCTCCGATCCGCCCGCGGCCGCCATCGACCCGCGCGGCGGGGCCGGCCTGGAACTCGGGCTGCGCAACAACACCACCGAGATCCAGACCTACCGTATCGGCTTCGCCGGCGAAGGACTGGAATTCTTCCCGCCGAAAACCGAGATCAGCATCGCCCCCACCGACGAGCGCCGCGTCGCCTTCCGCGTCTTCCCGGCCGATGCGGGCGCGGGAGTGCGCGACTTTTCCGTGCACATTCAGGGCGGCGCGGAAATCGAAGTCCCCCTGCGCGCTGTGATGGTGCCGCGCGCCGGCACCGTGGTTTGGAGCGCGGACCTGGCGGGCGACGGCTCGCCGGAATGGATCCTGGAATCGCACAAGGTGCGCGCCGTCTTCTCCGCGCAGGACGGCGGCCGCCTGATCGACCTCACCTGGAAGGACACCGGCGCCAATCTGCTGCCCGAAGCCGGCATTTTGGCGCAGTCCGGAGCGGTCGAAGTGCGGCCCGTCTCCGGCGGCCTGGAGTTCGCCGGTAAGGGCTGGAAGCGCACCGCCACGCTTTCCGGCGCCGTCCTCACGCTGGAGCAAAGCCTGCCGCTCAGCCTTCCGCCAGGCCTCGCCGGCAAGCACGGCAATATTGCGCTGACCGTGTCGCAGCCCGCGCCGTCGCGCGCCGTACTGTCCATCGAGTAGTCTTTCCCCGATGCCGCGAGTTAAGTACGGTCTAGCCGTACCTGCTCGAAAGATAAAGAGTAACGGCTCTGAATGTCCTATAGAATCGGACTTTCGGAGGTGACTCTTGCGCAAGACTGTACTCGTTGCGGCGATGCTGCTGCTGGTTGCGTCTCCCTGCTTCGGGGGCCTGGATCTGGTCAAGTACATGACGACGAAACCGGCGCCGTCCATGTCCTCCTGTCCGCCGAATCCCTATCCGACGCCGGTGAGCAGTTTCGCCACTACGGATCCGGCCGTGTACCTGTGGTTCCAGGTCTCCGGCGCCCGGCTCAATGACGTGTTCTCCGCCGAGTACTATACGCCCTCGGGCAGCCTCTATGCGCCGTCGAGCGGCGCCTGGGATCCGGTGGATACGCCGGGCGACTACTGCTTCGCGGACATGGTCCCGATCGCCGGCGCGGCCCCGGCGTCGCTGACCGGGACATGGAGCGTGGTCGTCAAGTACAACGCCGGAGTGCTGTTCATCCTGAAATTCGATATCGGCGGCGCGACCCCGGCGTGTACCTACGCGATTTCCCCGGCCACCGCCACTGTCTCCGCCTCCGGCGGCAGCGGCACCGCGAGCCTGACCACGCAGAGCGGTTGCACCTGGAGCGCGACCAGCAACGCCGCGTGGATCGCCACATCGAGTAGCGGCAGCGGGAGCGGCACCATCGGCTATACCGTCGCGGCCAACACGGCCGCTACCGCGCGTTCGGGCACGATCACCGCGGGCGGCCAGAGCCTGACAATTACGCAGAGCGCCGCTTCGGCCGGCGGAGGCGGTACGCTCACCGGCAACCTGCTGCAAAATCCCGGCGCCGAAGCCGGACCCGCGGGCGGCGTCGCCGGGCTGCCCAGCATCCCCGGCTGGACCACCGACGGCAACGTGGGCGTGGTGGCTTACACCGACCCCGGCGGACAACTGGATGCCAACGGCCCCGGGCCTCCCAACCGCGGCAGCAACTACTTCGACGGAGGCTACTCCGGCGTCGCAAAGATGAGCCAGACCCTCGATCTCTCCAGCTACGCCTCCGCCATCGATGCCGGCAGCCAGCCCTACACGCTGGACGGCTGGCTCGGCGGATGGGACGGACAGGACGATAACGCCACCCTGACGGTCACCTTCCAGAACGCTTCCGGCACCACCTTGGGGACCGCCACCATCGGTCCCGTGCTCTCGGCCGACCGCAACGGCGTCAACTCCCTCCTGGAACGGACCAAGACCGGGACCGTGCCCGCCGGCACGCGTAAGGCGGTGGTCACCGCGCAATTCAATCGCGTGGAGGGCAGCGCTAATGACGGCGCCGCCGACAACCTCTACTTCGGCCTCACCGGCAGCGCCGGCGGCGGAGGCAGCAGCGGCGGCACGCTGAACCTGACGATCAACCAGGTGATCGACACCGCCTGCCCGAGCGACAAAATCATCGTCAGCGTCACCGATTCCACAGGCAGGGCGATCACCGGCCTGACCTCGGCCAACTTCACCCTCAAGGAAGCCGGCGTGAGCCGCACCGTCAGCGTGGTCCCGGTGGGTTCCGGTTCCTCCAGTGGAGCGCTCTCCCTGGCGATCATGATCGATACCAGCAGTTCGCTGTCCTCGACCGACCTGGCGAATGAGAAGTCCGCCGCCAAGCAATTGGTTTCGCAGATGGGCGCCACCGACCAGGTGGCGGTCTACGCCTTTGAAACCTCGGTCAGGCTGGTGCAGGACTTCACCTCCGACAAGACCCGGCTCAACAGCGCCATCGACGGCATCACCGGCGGCAGCAGCACGGCGCTTTACAAGGCCGTGCAGACCGCGGCGCAGGCGCTCGGCGCGCGCAGCGGGCGCAAGTCGATCGTGCTCATGACCGATGGCGAGGATACCGTCGGCGGCGCTACCATCGACCAGGCCATCGCCGCGGCCAAGACCGCGGGGGCGCCCGTGTTCCCGGTGGGATACGGTTCGGCCAACTCCACCATCCTGACGCGCATCGCCAATGAGACCGGCGGCTTCTACAGCTCCGGCGCCACCTCGGCCGATCTGCAGAAGATCCTGCAATCGCTCGGACAGGTCATGTCCAGCCAGTACGAGGTCTCATTCACCTCGGGCGCGCCCACCACGGACAACACGGTCGAGATCACCGTGACCTACAACGGGCAGACCGCCACCGCGTCGCGCACCGTGAGCAAGTGCTCCAACTCCGGCGGCGGCGGAACCGGCTCGAGCTGCACCTACTTCCTGCAGCCGCAGAGCCTCTCGGTGCCGGCGTCGGGCGCCAGCGGCACCATCATCGTCAGCACGCAGGCGGGCTGCGCGGTGAACGCCAGCGCCAGCACCGCGTGGATCCACATCGTCGGCTCCAGCACCGGCGCCGTCTCCTGGCAGGTGGATGCCAATTCGGGCGGCGCGCGCAGCGGCACCATCACCATCGGCAACCGCACGGTGCCGGTCAACCAGGATGGAGCCGTGAGTTGCGGCTACTCGATGACCCCCTCCAGCAATTCGGTCTCGCCGCTGGGCGCCACCAGCAGCTTCCGCCTCAACACCTCCCCCGGATGCCCCTGGAGCGCCACGGTGAACGCTTCGGCCACGTGGTTCCACTACAAGGGTCCGGCGAGCGGCACGGGTCCGGCGAACCTGACTTACACGGTGGACGCCAACACCACGGTCAGCGCGCGTTCGGCCACGGTAGCCATCGCCAACCTCACCTTCACCCTCAACCAGGGCGGCGGCGCATCCCCGACCGCGCCCACCATCGCGCCCGGCGGAATCGTGAACGCGGCCAGCAACCGCGCGGGCACGATCGCGCGCGGCAGCTTCTTCACCATCTACGGAACCAACCTCGGGCCGTCCGCCTACCAGCAGGTGCAGGGATATCCGATTCCAGACACCATGGGCGGCGTCGTGGTTACGGTCTCGCAGGGCAACTACAACAAGCGCGCCTACCTGCACTTCGTCAGCGCACCGCAGATCAACGCCATTCTGCCTTCCGATGTCCCGCTGGGCGATGTGCAGATCACCGTCACCTACAACGGCAACATCAGCTCCACCGCCACCGTGACCGTGGCCAATACCGCGTTCGGCGTGTTCAGCACGGCGAGCGGACCCGGACCCGGCATCGTGCAGAACTTCAACTCGGCGAGCGACCAGCCCCTCAACCTGGCCAGCTATCCGCTCAAGCCCAAGCAGATCGCGATCCTCTGGGGCACCGGGCTGGGGCCTATCCAGACCGGCGATAACAACCCGCCGCCGGGCGGCGACCTTTCCGTGCCGGTGAGCGTGCTGGTCGGCGGCAAGCCCGCCAACAAGCTCTACAGCGGACGCGCCCCCAGCTTCGCCGGAGTGGACAACATCTACTTCGAGGTCCCCGCGGACGCCCCCGCCGGATGCAGCGTGCCGGTCCAGATCACCGCCGGCGGCGTGGTCAGCAACACCGTCCGGGTGGCTGTCAGCGGCGACGGCAGCAAGTGCCAGGACACGGCCAATCCTTTCGGCAACACCACCGCGGCGGGAGCCAAACAGGGCACTCTGGGCCTGGCGCGGATCACCTTCAGCGGCACCCTGGATTCCAGCAAGGGACCGGTAAACGGCACCTTTGACGTGGGGTTCGGCTCCTTCAGCGACACCCCGGCGGGCGGCGAACTGGCTTACAGCCCGTTCATGAATCTGCCGCCGGCCGGCACCTGCGTCTCCACCAGCAAGTCGGTGGATTTGGGCAGCGTGATCGGCTCCAGCGGGTTGAGCCTGGACAACACCAACAGCAAATCGCTCGACGCCGGCGCCAGCCTCAGCGTCACCGGTCCCAAGGGCACGGTGAAGGTGCAGCACTTCGACCCCAACGCCTCCAGCGGACCTTACCTGGACCTGATCGGCGGGAACGTGCCGGTGGACGGCTCGGCCAACCTGCCGCTCTTCCTCGACGGCGGGGCTTACACCATCGCCGGCTCCGGAGGGAAGGATGTGGGCGCGTTCTCCGCCGCCATCACGCTGGGCACGCCGCTCACCTGGACCAACCAGTCCCAGATCAACACTGTGAGCCGCTCGCAGGACCTCACCCTGACCTGGAGCGGCGGCGATTCCGGCAGCAACATCGTCATCCTCGGTGGAAGCTCGGACCAGAAGACCAAGAAGACCGGCGGTTTCTTCTGTCTCGCGCCCGCCAACGCCACTTCGTTCACCATTCCGGCGAACATCCTGCAGGACCTGCCGCCGACGGGCTCGGCGATCGGCAGCTCGGATTCGCTCTCCATGATCGCCATCGGCGCGCTGCCCATGTCCACCCCGCCATCGTTCACGGCGCCGGGGCTGACCAGCGGCCGCATCTTCACCACCTCCGTCGCCGCCAAATCGGTGACTGTGCAATGAGAAGGCTCGTGTGGATCCTGGCTGCGCTGCCCCTGGCGGCGCAGCCTCGCCGCGCGGTCCTCATCGATATCGACGGCGTCCGCGCGGACACGCTTTCGCGCGTGTTTGGCGAGGGCCGCCTGCCCAACCTGGCCCGCATCTTCGGCGGCGCCCGCTGGTTCGACCACGCCTCCACCGTGATTCCCAGCGTCACCATGGCCGCGCAGGCATCCATCGCCACCGGCACGCCGCCCTCCCGTCACGGCATCCCGGGCAACGAGTGGTATGACCGCAAGGCCCACGCGCTGGTCAGCTACATGAACGCTACCGGCGTGAGCTGCGTCTACGGATTCACCATCCTCGGCGGACCGGTGTGTTCCACTGGGCTCGGCAACCATGACCTCGAGGCGCCGACCATGTACGAAGCCGCCTCTGCCGCCGGACTCGACAGCGTCGTCGTCTTCAACCAGTACTGGAAGGGCGCCACCCGCCCCGCCATCCCGACCGCCGCCCAGGCCCGTACCTTCACCGGCGGCAACAAGCTGGACTTCCGCGTCTTCGATGAGCAGATGACCGCGCGCGCCATCGAGGCCATCGGCTCGCGCGGCATGCCCGCCCTGTTGACGCTCTACTTCACCGGCGCCGATACCATCGCCCACACTCTCGGCATCGCCGCGCAGCCCGATTACCTCGCCGGCGCGATCGATCCCGCCATCGGCCGCGTGCTCGCCGCCGTCGAAGCCGCCGACCCCGAGTGGAAAGCGCACACGCTCTTCGTGCTCACCAGCGATCACGGCCGTACCGATATCGCCGGCCACCCCGAGGACGCGCGCCTCAAGCAGGACCTGCTGGCGCTGCTTCCCGCCGGCTCGCAGATCGCCGATAACGGCGGCGTGCTCTACGTGTACCTGAACGGTCCGCTGCCCCAGGGCGTCGAGTGGCCGGACGCCGTGGCCGCCGCGCGCCCGCGGTCTCCCGCCGACCCCGCGCGCGCCGGCGACCTGATCCTCACGCTGCGCGCCGGCCGCTACGCCGGCAAGACCGAAGGCTCGCAGCACGGAGGCGTCTATCCCGAGGACCTCGCGGTGCCCATCGTGGTGGCGGGTCCCGGAGTCGCGCCCGGCCACTCGGCCGAAACGGTGAGTATCACCCGCATCGCCCGCACCTTCGCCGAATTCCTCGGCTTCCGCATGGAGACCGCCGATCCGCCGCTGCCGCTCGCGGCGCCGCGCGAAGCCGGCACGCACTGACCCAACCGGGGATTTCGGCCGCTCAGAGCCCGGCGCGTGTCAGCGCACGGGCCGCAGCGTATAGGTTTCGCCGGCTTTCGTCGGGAACTCGATCGTGCCGGCGGGCCCACGCGCCACCGCCACGCTCCGCGCGGAGGCCGTGCGCGCCTCCACGTTCGCCGCGCCCCATGGATTCACCAGCCGCGCTGTGGCGCCCTTCTCGCTCTTCAGGCTCACTTCGGATGCGGTCCTGCCGTCCCACGACGCGGAGACCAGGAACGCGCCCGCCGCGCGCAGGTCGCGGAAACGCGCGTGCCCCAGACCCGCCGCGTTGGGGAACAGCCGGATCGTGCCGTCGTAACTTTGCAGCAGGCACTCGTTGAGCACGGCGGGCAGCGAGAGGTTCTCGGTCCACACCCCCATCCGCATCATGAAGTCGAAATTGGTGTCGTCGCTGTAGCGTCCGCCGGCCTGCCGGACGCGGTCGTTGGCCACGCCGAGCGGCGTCATTGAGTAGCGCACTTCGCGCTTGAACCAGTCGAAATCCAGCATGCCCAGGCGGGCGCGCGCGAGCGGCTGCCACACCAGGTCGTTGCCGCCCTCCAGCCGCACCGTGCGCGCCGTGCGCCGCGCCAATTCGAGCGTCTCCGCCGCGGAACCCAGCCCCACCTGCTCCGCGGGGAACACCGGCGCCAGCGTCACCGGCACGTTGTAGACGTGTTCCAGCGGCGCATCCGCCACATCCAGCCACACCCGCCCCCAGGCTCCGTCGCCGGCCGGATACGCGGCCAGGTTGCCGCGCACCTCCCGCCAGTGCGAGCGCCGTTCGGCATCCACACCCAGCACGCGCGAGCCTTCCAGCACCGCATCCAGCAGAAAGGCGGTCAGCGCGAGATCGATGATGCAGTCGCGGTTCAGCCGGTAGTCCACCGTCGCGCCCCAGTTTTCCGGGGAGACCGTGGGCGCGATGTGGTAGCGGCCGTCCTCGCCCTTCCGCGCGAATGCCGCGACGAAATCCGCCGCGCCGCGCAGGATGGGGTAGACGCGCCGCAGATATGCTTCGTCGAGCGTGTAGCGGTACTGCCACCACAGGCTCTGCACCGTCCAGGGCGTCTCGCAGATTTCGTAACCCCAGGGCGGGGCGGGGTAGGGGTTCACGTTGCTCGGCACCGGATACGCCGAATGCGGAAAGTACAACCCGGGTAGTCCGAACTGCACCCGCGCGTTCCACTCCGCCATGGGCAGCAGGTTTTCCACCAGCCGGGTATAGGGCTCGTGCTGCTCGGCGTGGTTGCTGGAGAACACGCCCCACCACACCTGCTGGGTGTTGTAGTTCATGTGATAGTCCCCGTGCCACGCGGTCCCGATCTTGCCGCTGCTCCAGTTGCCGAACAGGCCCGGCGCCACCTTGCCTGGTTTGAGGCAGCAGGCCAGGAAATACTGGTTGCGGTACCAGATCTCCTCCAGTTCGCGGTCCGCGAACTCCACCGCCGAAGCCGACCAGAAGCGGGACCATTCGGCGGCCGACCTGGCCCGCAATTCCGCCGCCGGCATCGCGGCCAGGCGCGAGGCTTCGTCGCGCGCGTGGGCCACGTTGTCCGCCCTGTCCCGCGGCGTGAACAGCGTGACGTCGAGCCTCAGCCGCCGCGCTTCGCCTCCCGCCGGGCGCAGCAGCACGCGGCGCGATCCCGCGGACTCCGCCTGCCACTCGCCGGCCAGGATGCCGTGCAGCGCGAAGTTGCGGTCATCCTTAGTCTTCGGTGGATTGGGTTGGGCGTCGGTAGGCGCGGTCGCGGGGAAATACTGAAAGCCCGTGAAGCGATTGCCCGCGCCGCTAATCTCCGGTTCCGGCAGTTTCGCTTCGGCGTCCCGGTTCGGCTGATACGCCGCCGAGAGGATCGGCAACGGCGCGCTGCCGCTCACCGAGATGTGCCCGTTCTCGCGGCTGACGAAGCAGGTCAATTCCACCGGGCGCACCGCGCCGCGCAGATTGTCGTAGTCCAACCGGATGGTCAGCACGCCGGAGGCGATGTCCAGTTCCTGCCGCGCCACCCGGATCATGCGCGCGTCCCAGTGCAGCCAGACCGTCCCGCACGGCCACGGGCGGGGCCAGGGTTTGCGGTAGGAGGCCTGCATCAGCAGCGAGTACTCGCGGAAGAAATCGATTCGCGATTCGAGGAAGGTCATCTCCGGCTGCCCTTGCCGCCGGGCCTCTTCGCCGGCCCGCTTCCACAAGTCCAGCACTTCGCCGAAGGGCTTGATGTGCGCGGCATGCTCTTCGCTCACCCGGATGTCCCACACGTCGTTCTTGCCGATGTGGATCCCCAGCGCGTCGGGCCGCACGGTGACGCACACCCCGATGTCGCCGTTGCCGAGCAGCATCCCTTCGAAGAAATCCGGCGTCGGCAGAGTGCGCACCAGTCCGTGACGACGCGCGATGACCGCCGCGTCCGGCGCCGCCGCCGGTTCCGCGGCCGGGGACGCGAAGACGGCGCCCGCCGCGGCGGTGGATTCCAGGAACGTCCGCCTTGTGGTTTTCATCGTGGCACCTGCCTCCCGGCCATCCGGCCGGACAAAAGTCTACCGGACCGCGGTCGCATTCTGGCAGTTCTGTACCAGTTTGAGATACGCCGGGCGGACCAGGCTGAGCGTTCCGCCGGGATCCGGCGCGTGCTGCTCCTTAACCTTGGCGATGTGCGCTTGCAGCGTCGGGAAGCCCTGGCCGTGCGCCTCGAAGTCCTCCACGAAGGCGTGCCACGCCGCGCCGAATTCCTGCATCGTGTGCGCGCCCTTGAGGTGCTCCAGCGCCGTGGCGCAGCGCGCGCCGACGGCTTTGCGGATCTCGTCCACCTCGTGCGACGCTTCGGTCCTGCGGTGCGCCGCCGCTTGGTGCAGGTCCTCCAGGTGCTTGCACGCGGTGGTGAATGCCTTGTTCTTGTCGATGGTCTTCTTGCAGAGACTCGCCAGTTCGTCCAGCGCTTTCAGCAGGTCGGCCAGTCTGGGCACCACGTGTCCCTTCGCGGGGTCCTTGGCCTTCTGGAATTCCATCTCCGCGCCGGCAACTTTGCGCACGGCCTCGGAGATCCCCGTGCCGCCGGCTTTGAGTCCCAGGTTCTTAGGCTGGTTCAGTACCGCCTTCCAGTCGTCGACTCTTTTCTTCCACTCGTCTGTCTTGGTCATCCCTCTGACTCCTTGGTCGGATGAAGTCCAGCCTGCCCGATTATATACTCGCCGGCCGGGACTCCCGTACCAGGTGGTCCTGGTGTCAGGGACGCGCGTTCTTCTCTTCGCCCCAGATCAACGGGGTGTCTCCGGAGAACGCCAGGAATTTGCGGAATTCCGCGGATGCGTCGGCCGCGCGGCCCTGTTTGGCCGCCAGCGCGCCCCGCAGATAGAAGATGCGCGGCAGGTAGAAGGACGCGTACGGGGTCAGCCCGTTGGCGTTGGGCAGCGGGTTGAAGCGCAGCAGCGGCGCCGCCTCGTCGCTCTTGCCGGTCTCGATGTAGGTCCAGGCCAGCATCACCGGCATGCCCTCGTCGGCCAGCGTCACCCCGCTCTCCCACATCTGCCTGAACAGCAGTTGCGCCGGCTGGAACTCGCGGTTCAACAACAGTGCGTAGGCCAGCGCGAAGTTGCGGATGTTGCCCTGGCCCGGCCCGCCGAACTGCCTCTCGGCGCGCACGCTCCACTCCGACGACGATGCCGGTTCCTGCGCCAGGAACGCCGCCACCAGCGCGTTGCCGCGTCCCATCGGGCTGGCGCTGCGCAGCGCCTTGAGCGCCATCTGCACGGCGGCGGGGCGGTCTCCCAGCATCAGGCTCCATACCGCCATCTCCGCTTCCGCGCGCGACGCGGCGTCGCGCAGCGGCGTGTTCTCGTTCGCCGCCGCGAACGACTGCATCCGGCCGTACGCCTCCTTGCGATGACCCCGCAGCCAGAGCCACTGCGCGCGCCGGTAATCGACGATCGGGTCCCTGGCCTTGAGGCGCGCGTCGAAGTAGCGCTCCGCGGCCTGGTCCGCCGCCGCCGCGTCGCCGGAGTAGTAGTTCGCCATCGCCGTCTTCAGCAGGTCGCCCTGGTTGAGAAAGTTGGGGTCCTTCTGAAACGCTTCCTGGTAGAACCTCACCGCTTCGGCAAGCTTGCCCAGCAGCATGTGAATGTCGCCCAGCGAATCGATCGGGTTGGCCTCGTTCGGCGCCAGCGCCTGGTAGCGGCGCAGCGCCGCGATACCGCCTTCGAGATCGCCCGCGTACGCCGCGGCGTACCCCAGCGAGTTCCACGTGGCCGCGTCCCCGGGTTCCAGTTCCGCGGCCTTGCGATAGCTCTCCTCGGCCCGCTTGTACTCGTGGCGGCTCATGGCGCCATCGGCCAGCGCCCGCCACGCCACCGGGTCGGAAGGGTCCAGCTTCACAAGTTTGAGCAGAGCCGCCTGCCGCGCCGCGGCGTCCTGGGCGATTTCGGCGGCTTGCAGTTCGATCCGCACGCGTTCCAGCGGAGGCATCCCGTTGCCGTGCTCCAGCGCCTGCTCGAGGATGGCGGCGGCGCCGGCCGCGTCGCCGTGCTGCGCGCGTTCCTGCGCCAGCAGCCGGTAGGGCGGCGCGAAATTCGCGTCGGCCTGAATCGCCGCGTTCACGTTCTGCTCGATCGAGGCCGCGTCGCCCGCCTCCAGCGCGTGCACGAAGTGCTCCAGCGCGGCTTCGCTGCCTGTCAGGTACGGCGCTGCTTTCGGGTCGATCTCCCGCGCGATGCGCGCCGCCGCGCCCAGCACGTCCCCCGCCGGTACGGACACGGCGAAGGTGCGCACCATCCGCTGCGCCCGCGGATCCTCGATCGTGACCCGCGCTTCCAGTTTCCCCCGGCGCACCGTGTACTCGCCGTAGACGATCCGCGTCGCGCCCGCCAGTAGCGCTTCGGTGCGTTCGCTGGAGATACCCGGCGCCGATACCGGCCGCGCGCCCAGCAGCCGGTCGTAGGAGTGCAGGCGCAACGAGTTCAGCACCACCTCGCCGCCTTCGCCGGCGCCGGCCAGTTCGCTCGCCACTACCTCGCTGAAGGCGCGCCCCATCCACGAAAGCGAGGCATCCGGACTCAGATTCTCGAAACGCAGGATCGCGATACGCCCGGCGGTCGAGGCCGCCGGTTGCTTCTGGCAGGATGCCAGCGTCAGTAGCGCGATCGAAACCCAGACACCCGCGCGGCGCCTACAGGACACGCGGCTCCAGGGTCAGCAGTTGCTTGAACTCCGGAAGATCGCGCATCGCCGCGAAGGCCGGATCCTCGGCGAGTTTCTTGCGTTCCTTAAACCCTTCTTCAAGGGCCTTGCGCAGGTATTGCAGCGCCAGGTCGGCGCGACCCTGCTGGGCATAGAGTGTGGCCATGGAGTAGTGAAATTTGGCTTTCTCCGCCACGCTGCGTTCCTGCAGAATCGTGCCGTAGGAGGAGTGGCGTTCGAAGATGTTGGGGTCCAAATCAAGCGCCGTGCGGAACTCGACGATCGCCAGGTCCATCTTCTTGCGCGCGAAATACGCCATCCCCAGATTGCTGTGCACGCTGGCCTGGTCCGGCGCGATCTTCAGCGCGCGTTTGTATTGCGAGATGGCCCTGCGGTAACTCTTCTGCGCGTAGAAAATGGTGCCCAGGTTGTTGATGGCCTCGTTGTAGGTCGGCTTCAGCTTGATGGCCTGTTCGTAGCACTTCCGGGCTTTGTCGAGTTGGAGCATCTGGTGATAGGCGATTCCGGTCTTGTTGCGCAGTACCGGGTCCTTTTGATTGCCTTGCGCGAAGGACTCGATGGCTTCGCGATACATCTTCTTCGCCATGAAGATGTCGCCGCGCTGTTCGGCGGTAAGCGCGGGCGCGTTCGCCGCCTCAGCGGTGGGCGGCGCAACGCCGCGGGCGCTGTCCAGCTTCGCGCTGGTACCCGCCGGTGGAGTCTGTGAGAATGCGAGCGCGGCCCCCAAGCCGGCTGCCAGAATAACGGACCGAGGTCGGTGAACCATACAGTCCCCCTGCCGTTATTTAAACACACCAAAGATGCGCTGGAGAATCCCCTTCTTCTGTTCTTTCTTCTCGGGTTGCTGCTGAGGGGAAGTCGCGGCCGGGGCATCGCCCGGCGGAGCCGCTGCCGCCTGCCGCGCGGCTCTCCGCGACGCCGGTTCCGCGGGACGCAGTCCGTCAGTTCCCGTGCCCGTGAATGACGGCGCCGTGCCGCCCGCCGGTGGCGGCGCGGGCGGCGCCGGCGTGTCCCATCCGCTCACCGTCGTGATCCCCGGCCGTCCGCCGTGCTGCGGACATGGCGTCACCGGTTCCGTTCCGGCGATGTACACCTCGGTCTGCCGCCGCGGACACGCCGCCGTCGCCAGGTACCCCGTATCCGGATCGATTTCCACCGACACGATCCCGCTCGGCGCCACGAACGGCTTGGTGTCGCGATACTCCCGGAACTTGAGCGCGCGCGTCATGAAGTCGCCCCAGATCGGCGCCGCGCTCTTGGCGCCTTCCAGGTCCAGGTCGCGATTGTCGTCGAACCCGACCCACACGATGCACTCGAGTTCGCTGGTGAAGCCGGCGAACCAGCCGTCCCGCGACGTGCCCGTCTTGCCCGCCGCCGGCACCGTGAAGCCGCGCGCGCGCACGCCCGCGCCCGTACCGCTGCGCAGCACTTCCTCCATCAGGTTCGTCACCAGGTACGCCACCCGCGGATCCAGTTCCTGCTTGGTCTCCACCTTGCTCCTGTAAACCACCTTGCCGTCCTGCGAGCGCACCAGCGAAAGAAAACTCGGCTTGATGTAGTCGCCCCCGTTGCCGAACAGCGTATACGCCCCCGCGGCCTCCAGCGGCGTGATTTCGTACGCGCCCAGCGCCACCGCCGGCGTCGGCTTGATCCGGTAGTTCATCCCGGCGCGGTTGGCCATCTCCACCACGTTATCCAGGCCGGCCAGTTCCGCCACCTTCACCGCCGGGATGTTGATTGAGTGCGCCAGCGCGTAACGGAACGTTACCGTGCCGCTGTAATCCTTCTCGAAATTGTGCGGCGTGTACTCCTGGTTGTCGAAGTAGAACGTGGTCGGCTCGTCCACCACCGTGCTCGACGCGGTGTACACGTGCGCGCCGCCCGTGATCCCCGTGTTCAGCGCCGTGGCGTACACAAACGGCTTGAAGATCGATCCCGGCTGCCGCTTGGCCAGCACGTGATTGAGCTGGCTCAGTCCGTAATTGCGCCCGCCGACCAGCGCCTTGACCTCGCCCGTGTGCGGATCGATCGCCACCAGCGCCACCTGCGGCGAGGGCGGCGTCTGCCCGCGGAACCGCCGCTGCCGCTTGATCTGCTCGTCCACCAGCGCCATGCCGGCGCGCACCGCTTCGGTCGCCTCCCGCTGCAGCCGCATGTCGATCGTGGTGTAGATGCGATACGCGTTGGACTGCAGGTCGGACTCCTGGAACATGCTCTGCAGCGTGTCGTTCACCAGGTCCACGAAGTACGGTGCGTCCACGTTGGAGGCTCCCGTCTTAGCCACCGTCAGCGGCGCCGCCACCGCCAGATCGTAATCGCGGTCGCTGATCACCCCGTTCTGCTTCATCAACTGCAGCACGATGTTGCGCCGCTCGGTCAGCCGGTCCGGGTGCCGGAACGGATCGAAGTACGCCGGACGCTGGATCATGCCCGCGAGTTCCGCCGCCTCCGGCAGCGTGATGTTGCTCAGGTCCTTGCCCAGGTACGCTTCCGACGCCTGCCCGAACCCCACGATGTGGAACGTGCCGCGGAACCCCAGGTCCACCTGGTTGGCGTAGTACTCGAAGATCTCCTCTTTGCTCAGCCGCTGCTCGAGTTGCAGCGTGATGATCGCCTCCGCCAGTTTGCGCGTCCACCGCTTGTCCTGCGTCAGGAAAAACATGCGCGCCGTCTGCATGCTCAGCGTGGACGCCCCCTGGTCCTTGCGCCCTTCCTTGAGGTCCACGTAGATCGCCTTGACGATGCGGATCGGGTCGAAACCCGCGTGCTGGAAGAACCGCTTGTCCTCGATCGAGGTCACCGCGTCCACCAGGATCCGGGGCAGGTCGTGGAATTTCACGATGCGCCGCTTTTCGCGCGACGCGCTGATCGCCTGGATCAACTGCGGCTCCAGTTGGTACAGGTTCCGCGCCGTGTTGTCCTGCAGCGACACGATCTGCGCGATCCGCCCGCCCCGGAACCGGATCACCCCGGCTTCCTGGTCGAAGTACGAATCCGGGCCCGGGAAGATCGAGATCGAGTCCGGCTGCGTCTGATAGTAGCCCACCGGATTGCCGCGCGATTCGGTGTATCCGCTGCGTCTTAGATCGGTCGCGATGTCCGCCGGCGTGAGCGCGTCGCCCACCGCCACCGATACCGGCCCGGCGAAAATCTTGGCCGAGTTCGCGAATACCCCGGCGCGCAGCCGTTCATCGATCACCCGGCCGTAACGCGCGTAAAAGTACGTGAATACGCCCAGCCCGGCGATCACCATCAGGGATCCGGCGATCAGCAGGATGCGGCCCGTGCGGCCTAGAAAAAACCGGGTGAAGGCGCTCGACTTCGGGATTCGCACCTTCATTCTCTGCTTCGCGGACGTGGGGGCGGTTTTCGGCACTTCTTTTAGTAATTGTCTCATGGGAGCCCGGCGGACAAGGTACGCTAACGGCTCCCTGCCCCCGGGTAAAAGTGCAGATCCACGGTATATCCCGGCAGGTCGACCCGTACGAAATAGCGCACATCGATGCGCACACCATCCGCCGAGCGTGTGATATGCACGTTGCTGGCCGCCACCGGGAGATTCAGTTCGCGGGCTTTCGCCACCACCAGGTCACGCAGCGCGTCGTCGGATTGACCCGCCGCCCCCGCCTCGCGTGTCAGTGCCGACACGTGGCTCTGCAACCGCAGGTTATCCACGTAGATCGGCGCGAAAACGGCCGTGAAGCCCAACAGCGCCGCAAGCACGGCCAGCGCGGCCGCGATCCTCCAGCGCGGGACCTTCATTTCTCCACGCCGTTCTCTTTGCCGGAGGAGCAGAGTTCGCTCCAGAGGTCTTCCGAGTGCGGCTCCCACTCCGCCATGGTCAGCCCCGAAATGCGCAGTTCGTCTTCGCGCAGCGTCCCGTGGCCGTACAGGCAGATGTACTCGATCCGCGGCCTGCCGAATTGCAGGATGCGGCTCCAGGATCCGGTCTCGATCGGCATCCGCAGCCGCCGCAGGCACACCCTACAGCGGTATCGCTGGTCCCTCACGATGAGGTAAAGCGTCCCGGCGGCCAGGAGGAACCAGAGCATCAGCGCCAGGTCGCAGAGCAGGTATTTGGCGCCGTCGCCGAGCGGCGCCAGGGGATTCTTCTCCTTCTCCGGTGGGAATATCCGCGAGATCACCAGGAGCAGGCCCCAGAACACGGAGCCGGCTACGGCCAGTTTGGCGGCGAACCAGGCCCAGTAGCGCATACCCGTTCGATTCTTCCTTCCCAGTTTTAGTTTCAGTCCGGGCGCCGGTGGAAGGCAAGCCCTACCCGATTAATGCCGGAAGAGGTTGCGCAGAATAAAGAAAACGTTCGCCGGCCGCTCCGCCAGCCGCCGCATATAGTAGGGATACCAAGCCCGCCCGAACGGAACGTACAGCCGCACGCGCCAGCCCTCGGCCACCAGGCGCCGCTGCAAATCGCGCCGTATCCCGTACAGCATCTGGAATTCGAAGGAGTCGCGCGCGATCTTGTGCTCCAGCGCGAACCGCCGCGCGTGCTCGATCATGGCCTCGTCGTGCGTCGCGAGCGCCGGATAGGT
>JAFDVU010000069.1 GCA_018268835.1 Acidobacteriota bacterium
CCGCGCGCGGCGCCTTCGCCCTTGGCCAGGATCTCGTCGGCAAGCTCCACCGCGTTGATGCCGCACGCGCGGAACGGCCGCCCGTCCTTCAGCAGGATTCCGTCGCGCACCGTGAGTCCGCGCGCCGCCGTGCGCGCCGCCGGCGCCAGGCATAGCAGCAGGACCGCCGCCGCCAGCCACCCCGGAAACGCCCGCCGCTCTACTGCTCGCTGTAGTTCCAGAGCAGTCCACCATCCACCACGATCGTGGCGCCGGTGATGTAGGCGGCATCCGCCGAGGCCAGGAACGCGGCCACGCCGGCCACGTCCGCGGGTTGCCCCAGGCGCCGCAGCGGAATGTTCTCGAGCAGCGGGTTGAGCAGCTTGGGATCGCTCAGCAGCTTGGTGTTGATCGGAGTCTGCACCGCTCCCGGCGCCACGTTGTTGATCGTGATGCCGAGCGGCGCCAGTTCGATCGAGAGATTGCGCATCATCATCTTGAGCGCGCCCTTCGTCATGCAGTACGGAGTGAAGTGCGGGAACGGCAGTTCCTCGTGCACCGAGCTGATGTTGATCACGCTGCCCCCTCCGCCGGCGTCGCGGCGGTGG
Organism: Acidobacteriota bacterium; assembly: GCA_018268835.1. Classification (GTDB taxonomy): domain Bacteria; phylum Acidobacteriota; class Terriglobia; order Bryobacterales; family Bryobacteraceae; genus Solibacter. Next base: position 588 of record JAFDVU010000069.1, read on the forward strand.
CGCGCGAAGGCCTGCGTCGCGAAGAACGGCCCGCTCATGTTCACTTCCATCACCGCCCGGTAGTCGGCCTCGGTGATATCCACGAACGCGGCGTTCTTTTCGATGCCCGCGTTGTTCACCAGAACATCCAGCGCGCCGAGCGCCGCGACGGATTCGTTGACCAGCCGCACCGCATCCTCCACCTTGCCGACATCCGCCTGTATCGCGGCGCAGCGGCGCCCGAGCGCGGTGATGCGCGAGCGCGTTTCGTCCGCTCCCTCGCGGTTCTTGCGGAAGTTGATGGCCACGTCGGCGCCTTCTTCGGCCAGACGGATCGCAATCGCCTGACCGATGCCCTGGTCGCTGCCGGTTACAAGTGCGCGTTTACCCTCGAGTTTCATAACTCCATGGTAGCGGGCCGGCCGCCGCGCGCGAACCCGCTTCAGCGCGGGTCGGCCTTCTTCGCATCCACCGGCAGTAGCTCCACGCGGCGGAAGTAAATCTCCGCGCCTTCGGATTGAAGCTGTATCTTGCCCGCGGTGGGATAGCAGCGATAGGCCTTGTTCACCACTACACCGTTCACGATGTTCGTCAGGGTGTCGTGGTAAGCGATGACCTCCTGCCGGTTCCATTGGCCGAGCGGCTTCTGCACGTCCTTCGGACCTCGGTAGCCGAGCACGTCCTTCCAGTTCGGATCGCGGCCGAACCAGTTGAAACGGCCCTTCTCCATGGTCTTCTCCGTGCCGTGTTCGTCCCAGTAAGGCTGCCCCTGGAATTCGCGCACCTTCTCCGTCATCGTGGGGCGCTCCTTGCCCTCGACGATGATGAAGTCGCCCGCGCCCCCTTCGATCACCTGCGATTCGATCGACTGCAGCCAGATGCCGCCGTGCCCGCCGTCGTCGCCCACGCCGTGCACCAGGATGCCGCTGTCCCGCGCGTGCCCTTCGCGATTGCCGTGGTTGGGTCCGCCCCACTTCCACTCGACGATCAGGTGATAGTCGCGATACGGGTTCTTCGTAGTAAGCCCGCCCCACTCTTCGCCCAAAACGCGAATCATTCCGTCGCGCACGCTGAAAACGTGCCGTGGGTCATCGTATTTGTCCTGCTGAAGCCATGTGTAAAAGTTGTCCAGGTTCTTCCCGTTGAAGAGGACGATCTTCTTTTCAGGGGTGATCGGAGTAACGGAGGTCTGCGCCAGAAGCGGCAGAGTGGCAAGAACAAGCATCAGGCCGCGCATTACCTGATCCTACACGAGCCTCACCGCCCATACTCGGGTTAAGATAAACCCATCCGATTCAGGAGGTCTGTTTTGAAACTGCTGGCCACTCTCCTTGTGGGCGCGGCGGCGGCGATGGCTCAATCGCCGGCCCCGCCGGGATTGCCCAGGATCCAATTCACCGATACGCGCCTGGACAACGGTCTGCGCGTGATCGTCAGCGAGGACCATTACGCGCCGGTCTACGCCATCTGCGTCGCCTACAAGGTCGGGTCCAAGGACGAGCGCAAGGGACGCACCGGATTCGCGCACCTCTTCGAACACATGATGTTCAAGGGTTCGCAGAACGTGGGCCCCGGCGAACTCGACTTTCTGATTTACACCAACGGCGGCAACTCCAACGGGACCACCAACACGGACCGGACCTCCTATTATGAGGTGCTGCCGAAGAATCAGCTCGATCTCGGGCTCTTCCTCGAAGCGGACCGCATGCACGGACTCGTCATCACAAAAGAGAATCTGGAGAACCAGCGGCAGGCGGTGAAGGAGGAGCGACGCCTGCGCGGCGATAACCAGGCCTACGGCAACGTCTCCGAAAAACTCGACGAGCTGATCTACGACAACTTCGCCTATCACCATTCCGTCATCGGCAGCATGGACGACCTCGACGCGGCCACCGTGGAGGACGTCAGGGAATTCTTCCGCGTCTACTATGCGCCCAACAACGCCGTGCTCGCGCTGGTGGGCGACCTGGACACGCAGCAGACGCTGGCCAAGGTGAAGAAGTACTTCGGCAACATTCCGCGCCAGGAAGCACCCAAGCCCACCGACCTCTCCGAACCGCCCATGAACGGCGAGCGGCGCACCACGCTCAACGACCCGCTGGCGCGCCTGGTGCGGCTCGATATCGCGTACCGCATCCCGCCCTCGACCACGGCCGACGCGCGCGCCCTGCAGGCCGCGGCGCAGATCCTGGGCGGCGGCGGCTTCGGCGGTGGCGGACGCGGCGGCGGAGGCGGCAACAACTCGCGCCTGTACCAGAAACTGGTCGTGGAAAAGGAACTGGCCACGCAGGTCTCGGCCGGCACCGACCGGCGCGTCGGGCCGGGCACGTTCCACATCTCCGCCATGCTCCGCCCCGGCACCAGGCCGGAAGAGGTTGAAGGTTTGATCGGCGAGGAAGTCGCGCGGCTCTACTCCGAACCGGTGAGCGCGCGCGAACTGGCGCGCTTCAAAATGAGCGTACGGCGCGGCGCGGAATCGCGCATCACCGTGCTCAGCCGCGCGCAGGCGCTGGCCGATGCCGCCGCCGTTTTCAACGATCCCGGCAAGGTCAACAGCGACCTCACCGCCGAACTCGCGGTCACGCCCGCGGACATCGAACGCGCCGCCAGGGCGAATCTGGTGAAGGCCAATAGCGTGGTGGTGGTCACGCTGCCCTCGGGCGGCGCCGGCCGCGGCGGCCGCAGGGGAGGACGCTGACATGACCCGTACATTATTGCTGCTCGCCGCTCTGGCCGGCCTCGCGGCGGCGCAGGACGCACCCGCCCCGGCCTATCGCGGCATGTTGCGCCTCAATCGCGCCCCGGTCTCGAATGAAGTGCTCAAGGTGAAACTGCCGCGTCCCGTGGAGCGGCGGCTCAGCAACGGCCTCCGCCTGTTGATCCTGGAAAGCCATCGCACGCCCACGGTGACGCTCGTGATCCAGACGCCGTCCTCGCGCCTGCGCGATCCCGAAGGCCTCCCCGGCCTCGCCGACGCCACCGCCGCGATGATGACCATGGGTACCGAATCCCGCACCGCGCGTCAGATCTCCGAACAACTGGCCGATATCGGCGCCTCCATCAGCTTCAGCGGCGGCGCAGGATTCGGCGGACGCGGCGGCGGCGCCGGCGGCGGCGAAGCCGCCATCACGGTCAGCGCGCTCGCCGAAAACTTCGACGCCGCGCTCGACATCCTCTCCGACATCCTCCTGCACGCCTCCTTCCCGGCCGACGAATTCGCGCGCTGGAAGGGCCGGCAGGGCAGCATGCTGCAGCAGATGCGCATCAATCCCGCGACCCTCTCGAACGACGCCATGATGAAGCTGCTCTACCCCGGCGACGCGCGCGGCAACACCGGGCTCACTCCGGCATCGCTCGAAAAGATCACACGCCAGAATCTGATCGAGCACTACAAGCGCTACTTCGTGCCGGCGGGCCAACTGGCCGGCATCTCCGGCGCCATCTCCGCGCAGGACGCCGTGGACAAACTGGAGAAGCACCTGGCCGCGTGGAAGGGCGGTCCGGTGGCCGAGCCGAAACTGTCCATCAGCCCTCCGATCGCGGAGAAGAAGGTGCTGCTCATCTCGCGCCCCGGATCCGTTCAGACGGATCTGACGCTCACCAATCGCGCCATCGAACGCACCAGCCCGGACTACATCGCCTGCATGGTGATGAACCAGGTACTGGGCTCCGGTCCGGCCGCGCGTCTCTTCCGCATCATCCGCGAAGAGAAGGGCTACACCTACGGCGTCAGTTCGCGCTTCGACGCCACCCGCACCAGCCAGCACTTTGTCAGTTCGATGAGCGTGCGCACGGAGGTCACCGAACCGGCGCTCGCGGACCTGCTCAAGGAATTCCAGGAAATCCGCGACGTGGCCGTCCCCAGGGAGGAACTCGAGGGCGCGCGGCGCACGCTGGTGGCGAGCTTCGCGCTCGGCCTGGAGAATCCCGCGCAGGTCCTGCAGCGATGGATGCAGCAGCGCGAATACGGCCTCCCCGAGGATTACTGGGACACGTACACTGGCAAGGTCATGGCGGTCACCGCCGCCGACGTGATGCGCGTCGCGAAGAAATACGTGCCCTACGACAATGTGCAGATCATTGCTGTGGGCGATGGCGCGAAGATCCGGGACGCTCTGAAAAAGTTCGGCCCGGTGGAAGAGCGCGGCGTGGAGTAGCGTGCTCATCGCCTGCATCGGCGGAGCGCACATCGACCGGCACGCCGTACTGAAGGCGCCGCCGGTCGCCGGCACGTCCAACCCCGGGAACGTCACCAGCGACTTCGGCGGCGTGGCGCGCAACGTCGCCGAGAACCTCGCGCGGCTCGGCTGCCCGGTCGCGCTCGTCTCGCTGGTGGGCGAGGACGACGCCGGCCGCGCCGTCATCCGCCACCTGCAGTCCTTGCGCGTGGACACGTCGCTGGTGGCCGTCGCGCGGCGCCCGACGGGATCGTACACCGCGATCCTCGATCCCGCGGGCGAACTCGTGCTCGGCCTCGCCGACATGGACCTCTACGAGGACCTCACCCCGCCCCAGCTCGAAGCCGCCCTGCCGCGGCTCTGCGAGTGCGACGCCTGGTTCGTGGACGCGAACCTCCCCGAGGTCACGCTCGGCTGGCTCGCGCAGCGGCGGGGGAAGCGCCTGCTCGCCGCCGATGCGGTTTCGGTGGCCAAGGCGTCGCGTCTGCGGGGCATCCTCGGCGACGTCGCCCCGCTGTTCCTCAACCGCGCTCAGGCCGAGGATCTCGGCGGTGCGCGCGGCGCCCGCCAGGGCGTGCTCACCGCGGGCGCCGAGGGCGTCCTGGCCTGGGAAGGCGATGACACGCGCGCCCTGCCCGCGCTCCCCGCAAAGGTGCGCGACGTCACCGGCGCGGGCGATGCGCTCATCGCCGGCGCGCTGTTCCGGCTCTCCGCCGCCGCCGATTTCTTCGCCGCCGTGGAGTTCGGACTCGCCGCCGCTGCCATCACCGTGGAATCCCCCGGTACCGTGGCCCGCGATCTCACGGCAGAATTGGTGTATGCCCGATTGGCTGCAAATCTCCGCTGAAGCCCGTGAGGCGCGCGCCGTGGTGGCGCTGGAAAGCACCATCGTCACGCACGGCATGCCGTATCCGGAGAACCTGGAGACCGCCCGCCTGCTGGAGAGCGAAGTGCGCGCGGCCGGCGCGGTGCCCGCGACCGTCGCCGTGATGGGCGGCGCCGTGCGCGTCGGCCTGAGCGCCGCCGAACTCGAGCAACTCGCCGCCGCCAGCGACGCCCTCAAGCTCAGCCGCGCCGACCTGCCCTACGCGGTCGCCTCCGGCCGCATCGGCGCGACCACGGTCGCGGCGACCATGATCTGCGCCAATCTCGCCGCTATCCGCGTGTTCGCCACCGGCGGCATCGGCGGCGTCCATCGCGGCGCGGAGACCAGCTTCGATATCTCGGCGGACCTGGAAGAACTCGCGCGCACGCCCGTCGCCGTCGTCTCGGCCGGAGCCAAGGCTCTGCTCGACCTGCCCAAAACCCTGGAAGTGCTCGAGACGCGCGGCGTACCCGTCATCGGCTATCGCACCAGCGAGTTTCCGGCGTTTTGGAGCCGCACCAGCGGCCTCCGCGTGCCGCTGCGCATGGATTCGCCCGAGGAAATCGCGCGCTTCCTCGGTCTCAAGTGGGCCATGGGGCTTTCCGGCGGGGCGCTCGTGGCCAACCCGGCGCCCGAGGGTGCCGCCATCCCCGCGCCGGAGATGAACGGCTTCATCGATCGCGCGGTACGCGAAGCCGAAGCGCGCGGAGTCGCCGGCAAGGCCGTGACCCCGTGGATCCTCTCCCGCCTGGTCGAACTGACCGGCGGGCGCAGCCTGCGCACCAACATCGCGCTGGCACGTTCCAATGCGCGCCTCGCAGCGCGGATCGCGCTTGCCATGAGCGCGGCGTGAATCAGCGCCGCGCGGCGGACTCGGAATCGAAAGAACGGCCCTCCAGCGCGCCGATGGCTTCCCGGATCGCGTCGGGAACACGAATCGGCCGCGCGGCATCGTAGTCGTACATCACCAGCGTGGAGTCCACCGTGGCCGCCACCGCCGAGAGCTTGCGGCTCACCACCACGTGCTCCATCCGGATGCTGCTGTTGCCGATCGCCGTCACACGCGTGCCGACGTCCACCGTATCCGGATACGTGAGCGGGATCTTGTAGTCGCAGCGGATGCTCGCCAGTATCGGCCCGGCGCCGTTGGGCGGCGGCACATTCCACAGCGCGATGCGCATCAGGTACTCCACCCGCGAGGTCTCGCACCAGCGCAGGTAAGAGAGATTGTTCACGTGCGCGAACGCATCCTCGTCGCCCCACAAAATGGAGACGGTTGTGACAAGCTTGTAGCCGGAAAGCGACACGCCCCGATGGTATCACCCGGTCCCCGCGCCATGGCGGGCGGTGCACCGCGGCGTTACGATTGTGGACAGAGGACGGGTCAAAGGAGGTAGCGGCCATGCCTCAATACGTGTTTCTTTGTTTAGGTTGCAACAAGGAGTTCATCCGGTTCCTGCACATGGAGGATCTGGACAAAGGCGGCATCGAGTGTCCGCACTGCGGCAGCAGAAACGTGACGCAGGAGGTAGCGGCGTTTTCGGCGGTCACGTCAAAGAAAAGCTGACCCGTATGTGCGCCGCCGCACAATCGCTGCCGCTCGGATGAGAGTGAGCCGGGGCGCCCGGGTTTTACACGGTATCGGTGAGTATGCGTAACGGAATCCTCGCTCCCTTCCTTCTTGCGGCCCAAGCCGCGGCACAGGTTACCTCCCCGGTACTGTTGCGCCCCGGAGGCTACGTGGTGCAGCCCGCCGTCTCCGCCGATGGCCGCGCTGTCGCGTTCGCCTCCAACGTCGCGCCGGACGGCTCGGCGATCAACGCGGGCGCGGATGCGTACCTGTACACGCAGGGCGGCACGTCGCCATCGCCGCGCAAACTCACTCAGGTGACCGGCGGCGCCTCGGTCACCGCGCTATCGCTGACGCCCGATGGTGCACGCGCCGCCTACACACTCTTTTCCCTCGCCAGTCCCGCCGAGGAAGTCCACGTGGTGAGCGGATCGCCGCCGGTAGATACCACCGTGTCCGTGGACAAGCTGAGTTGCATCAAGCCGCTCGTGATCTGCCCGAACTGCATCTTCGCCTGCCTTGATGCCCCGCATCTGAGCCCCGACGGAAAGAGCGTGCTCTACACCGCGAAGCGGTCGCAGCCGTTCTACCTCGCGGCCGCGGACGGCTCCGGCGTCACCAACCTCAAGGTCTACAGCGGATCGCTCGCGCCGGCGCCGGTGCGCGTGATCTCCACCGGCGGAACTGTGGTCTTCACCAGCGCGGCGCCGAACGGTCCCACGCTGGTCGCATCGGCCACGGACGTCTATCGCATGAAACTCGACGGCAGCGGCATCGCGCCGGTCACCGCCTTCGGCAACAACGCGAACCTCTTCGCGCGCAACGCCACCATCAGCGCCGACGGCTCCCTGATCGCCTTCGAGAGCAACTACGATCCCGCCGCGAAGACCGCGGGCAGCGTGGTCCGCGTGTACGCCATCGCGCCCGATGGAACCGGCCTGCGCGCCATCGGCGACGGCGCCGCCGATGCCACCAACCCAACCCTCACCGCCGACGGCTCCGCAATCGCGTATCTCGAGAACGGCGCGATCCGGATTCTCCCCACCTCGGGTCCGGTCACGGCGGTACGCCCCATCGAGTACGCCGGATCGCAGCTACAGGATCCGGTGCTGAGCGAAGATGGCTCGCGCGTCGTCTTCACACTCGCGCCGCCCAACGGATCGCGCTCCGCCGTGATCGCGGTGGACCTCGCGAGTCGCGCCGAGACCCCGGTCTTCGCGCCCGCGTTTCTGCAACCTTCGGGCATCGTGAGCGCGGCCGGATTCGGCGCCGCGCCCGCCGCCGGATCGCTGATTTCCGCCTACGGCGCGAACTTCACATCCACCGGCGATATCGCCGTCCCCGCCGGCTTTCCCTTGCCGCAGCAACTCGCCGGCGTGTCGCTCGTCGCGGGAGGCCAGGCGCTGCCGCTCACCGCGGTGTCGCGCTGGCAGGTGAACGCGCAGTTGCCGCCCGGCGCGACGGGTGCCCCGCTGGACTTTCAGGTGACGCACGCGGGCACGGCGACCAACGCGATTACGCTCACCCCGCAGACCGCCGCGCCGGCGCTCTTTCTGTGGCTCGCCGGATTTCAGGGGACACCGGTTACCTACTGGCAGGCCGCGGCCCTGCATGCCGGCACGGGCATCCCGGCGGACGCGGCACATCCCGCCGCCGCCGGCGAAGTGCTCGAGTTGTACGGCACAGGCTTCGGCCCCACGAACCCCATCGTCCCCGCCGGACAGGCGGCGCCCGCAAGTCCGCTCGCGCTCGTCACCACGCTTCCGGAAGTGCGCATCTGCGGCGCCGTCGCCCCGGTCACCTTCGCCGGACTCGCCCCCGGACTCGCCGGCGTCTACCAGGTGAACGCCGGCGTGCCCGGCGGCCTCAAGCCGGGACTCTGCGCCGTCGAAGTGCGCGCCGGCGCCTCGGCCGACGCCTCGGGCCAGATCGCGGTACGGTAACTCTCTCTAGGCTTCGAGCGAGGCCAGGTCGATCACGAAGCGGTAGCGCACGTCGCTCTTGAGCACCCGCTCGTAAGCCTCGTTCACCATCTGAATCGGAATCACCTCGATGTCGCTCGCAATGTTGTGCTGCCCGCAGAAATCGAGCATCTCCTGCGTTTCGCGGATGCCGCCGATGGTCGAGCCGGCCAGGCTGCGCCGCCCCAGCACCAGCGGGAACGCCCCCACCGCCACCGGATGTTCGGGCAACCCCACCATCACCATGCTGCCGTTCACGTCGAGCAGGCCCAGGTACTCGTTCCAGTCGATCCCCGCCGACACCGTGTTGATGATCAGGTCGAAGCGTCGCTGGAGTTTGCGAAACGTTTCGGGGTCCGACGTGGCATAAAACTCGTCCGCGCCCAGGCGCCTGCCGTCCGCTTGCTTGCGCAGGGAATGGCTCAGCACCGTAGTCTCCGCGCCCATCGCGTGCGCGAGTTTCACCCCCATGTGGCCCAGCCCGCCGAGCCCCACGATCGCCACCCGCATCCCCTTCCCCGCCCGCCAGTGGCGCAGCGGCGAGTACATCGTGATGCCCGCGCAGAGCAGCGGCGCGCAGGCGTCCAGCGGCAGGTGCTCCGGCAGGCGCAGCACGTAATTCTCGTCCACCACGATGTTGTCCGAGTAGCCGCCCATCGTCGGCACGCCCTCGTAGTCGCGCCCGTTGTACGTCCACACGGCGCCCGTGGAGCAATACTGTTCCAACCCCCCGGCGCACTGCGCGCACTTCCGGCAGGAATCGACGAAGCAGCCCACCCCAACCTTGTCGCCCGGTTTGAATCGCGTCGCCTTCGCGCCCACAGCGGTCACCACGCCGGCGATCTCGTGTCCCGGCACCATGGGGTACATCGAACCGCCCCATTCATCGCGCACCTGGTGGATGTCGCTATGGCAGATGCCGCAGTAGCGGATTCCGATGACTACGTCGTGGTCGCGCGGCTCACGGCGTTCGAATGAGTGCGCGGCAAGCGGAGCCTTCGCTGCCGCCGCCGCATAACCTTTGCTCTGGATCACACCTTCATTATCTCCGAGCCACGCTGCAATCCCGCGCAGGTCCGCCCTGCCGTTTTGTGCAGTCGCGCCATCTTCGCTGAAACACGTACCTTTGCCCGCATCCGGCGCTTCCGCTGCCGCGCCCGTGCTGAACCGAGTTGCAGTCGCGCCCCGCCGCATCGCGCGCAACTCCATGAAACGCCGTGCGCCGCCTCGTGGCACGCCGGGTGCATAACAGTGTCCCGGTGCCAGACGTCGGCTCGTTGGTCAGCTTCCGCATTAGCGATGTGTATCTCCCTGACCCGGGAGACGTCCTCGCGCGGCTCACCGAAGCCAACATCGTCGTCGGGCGCGTGATTGAGTTTTCCGACTGCGGCACCGCGAAGAACGCCTTCGCGGTCGTGGAACTGCGTGAGGGTCAGACCGTGATCGTAGCCGTGGAGAAGTTGGTAGGCGCGAAAGAACAGCCATGAGGGTGCTGCTGGACTCCATGAACAACCCGGCCGCGTGGTCTGCGTTCCAGTCCGACGGACAGGCCGCGTCCGGCGAGATCGCCGTCGCCGCCGACACCGCCGAATACGAACTCCAGGACGACCGTACCAGCCTGCGCTTCACCGTGAGCTCCGCCGCCAGGGGACACCGCATCCGCCGCACCCTCGCCGCCGCGCAGGACCTGAGCGCTCTCCCCGAACTCCGCTTCTGGATTCACGCCAACCGCTCCACCGCCGCCCCGCGCGCCGGCTTCTTTCTCCAGCTTGGCCTCGGCAGCGCCGCCGTCCCCGTCGGCAGCGCCGGAAATACCTGGGCGCGCAGCGTTCCCGTGACCCAGGTCAACTCCTGGGAACTGATCTCCGTCAGTCTCGACGATCTTCCCGCCGCCGTGCGCAGCGCCCTCACCGTAATCGAATTCCAGTGCGACCCCTCCAGCCCGGAAGCGATTTTCAACCTCGATTCGATCGTCGCCGTCCGTGAAGAGCTGATGACCGACATCGAGACTGCGCTTGCCGCCGCGCTTCATGAAAAGGTTCTCGCGCCGAGCGACGTGAAGGTTCCGGCCGTGATCCACAACCCCGACGGACCCGCGCCCGCCGCGCCCCAGATCCGCATCTACCTCATCGAAATGCGTGTGGACGAAAGCCGCAATACGCAATTCACGCGGCGCGATTTCGCCGGCCGCGGATTCCGTCTCGAACTGCCGCCCACCGGCTATTCGCTCATCTACGAACTCGAAGGCATCGCCGCGGAACCCCAAACCCGCAGCCGGATCTTCGATTTTCTGCTGACCACGTTCGCGCCGCGCAACACGCTCGAAGTCAACGCCGTGGCGCTGCCCGTCGAATGGCAGCCGCGCCGGTCCTGGCGCGTGCTCATGGCCCTGCCCGAACGCTTCCGCCTGCGCTTTCTGATTCGCGCGTGGCGCTCGCCCGGCGCCACCGCGCCCGTCGCGCTGCCGTTCGGCCAGGTCAATCTCACGGTGGACCGCCAGGAAGCGGCAATCAGCCAGGAGGCATAGGGTCCAGATGCGACAACGAATCCTCAACAATCGCGCGCAGCCGGTGGAGTTGCACCTCGCCTGCGGCGTGACCGTCATCGCCCCGTTCGGCGAAGCGGAAGTGGATGTGGACGACGCCGGCGAGCGGCACCTCGAACACATGGCGGCGGAGCACCGCATCGCCATCCTGCCCGCGTCGAAGCCGGGCGCCGTCTCCAGCGAGGCGCCGCCCAAGGGTCCCCCGAAAAAACATCTCAAGAAAAGAACAAAGCGATAGAAGGAGCGCAATCGAAACATGGCCAACTTAATCGGACTGAATGTCATTGAGGTAGACGGCGCGGGATCGCCGGCCATTGTGGGCGCCGCGGTTTCCGTGGGCGCCTTCAACATCCTCACCAGCCGCGGCGTGAGCAATCGCGCCACTCGCGTCACCAGCCTCACCCAATTCACGGACCGCTTCGGCGGCTTCTTCGCCGGCGGGTTCGGCGCCTACCTGGTGAAGGGCTTCTTCGATAACGGCGGGCAGACCGCCTACATCAGCCGCTCGGTGGCTGCCAACGCCGCGAGCGCCTCCATCACGCTCAACGACGGCGGCGCCCGCGCCACGCTGCAACTCGACGCCGGCTATCGCGGCTCCAAGGATCCCGGCACGTGGGGCAACGCTCTCGCCGTTTCCACCGCCGCCAACAACGGCGTCGCTGGGCAGGTGCTTGAGGTCGCCAAGGCCACGCTCGCCGGAACCGATATCGCCGAGCCGGTCGATATGAGCGCCTTCCCCAAGCTCTCCGTGAAGGTGAACGCCGATGCCGCCGCCACCGACATCACCTTCCAGGCCTCCGACTTCGCCAACGCCGCGCAGGCCACCCGCGCCGAGATCCGCGACGCCGTCAACCGCCGCACCACCAAACTCGTCGCCTCCATCTCCGGCAATCACCTCGTCCTCACCGCGCGCGGCGACGGCCGCACCAGCCTGCAGGTCACCGCCGCCAACGCCACCCTCGGATTTGCCGCCGGCGCGCAGCCCACCGCGGGCACGCTGGCCGCGGTCACCGGCACCGGCACCCAACTCGCGGACGTGGGCGACCTGACCCCCGGCGACGCCGTGCAGATCGCGGACGGCGCCAAAACCGCCGTCGCCAAACTGGTCCGCACCAACCCCGACACCGGCCTCGTTGAATGGTCGCCCGCCGTGGCCAACATCAACACGTTCAACGCCGCCAACCTCACCGTAACCGCGCTGCGCTTCGATCTCACCGTTTACCAGGGCTTCGCCGATCCGCCCACCGTGGCCGAGACGTGGACCGGCCTCTCCATGGAGTCCGACGTCCCACACTCCGCGGTGAAGATGCTCAACGACGCCGCGCTCGGATCCCGCTTCCTCTTCGCCACCGATCTGCACAGCGCCGGCGGCACGGGCGCCAATCTGCCCGCGGCCATCGCACTCACCCGCCTCGCCGGCGGCAAGGACGGCGTACCCACCTCCGCCGACTTCATCGGCGATTCCGCGAAGAAGAGCGGCTTCTACGCCTTCGATGCCGTCGACGTGCAACTCGTCACCTGCGAACGCACCGATCCCGAAATCGCTGACGCCGGCATCGCCTACTGCCAGAATCGCGGCGACTGCATGTACATCGGCGCGGTACCCGAAGGCAGCGTCGGCGCCGGCACCGCCGCGGCATACGGCCAGAAGCGGCAGAGCCGCAAATCCTACGGCGCCCTCTACGGACCGTGGATCAAAATCTTCGATCCCATCGGCAGCGGCACCGTGCCCGCGCGATTCGTTCCGCCCACCGGGCACATCATGGGTGTCTTCGCGCGCACCGAAGCCACCCGCGGCATCTGGAAAGCCCCCGCCGGCGATGGCGCCAACATCCTCGGCGCGCTCGATGTCGAATACCAGCTCTCCGCCGTCGACCACACCGCGCTCGTCAAGGAAGCCGGCGTCAACGGCATCCGCGCCGTGGCCGGAGCCGGCATCGTGATCGATGCCTCGCGCACCCTCTCCACCGACACCCGCTGGCTCTACGTCAACGTCCGCCTCCTCTTCAACTACGTCAAGAGCAGCCTCAAAAGCGGCCTGCGCTGGGTCCGTCAGGAGCCCAACAAAGACACCCTCTGGGACGCGATCAAGTACTCCTCGGTCACGCCGTTCCTCACCGGCCTGTGGCGTCAGGGCGCGTTCGGCACCGGCAAGCCCGCCGACGTCTTCACCGTCATCTGCGACGCCTCGAACAATCCGCCCGATCAGGTCGAGCAGGGCAACCTCACCGTCGAAGTCTACTTCTATCCCAGCCGCCCGGCTGAAACCATCGTCATCATCGTCGGCCAGCAGCCCAGCGGGGCCTCGGCCAGTGAAGCGTAAACACGCAAGGAGAACCGCATGCCCAAAGTAGGCGACATCTACGAATCGTACCGGACCAACGAATTCATCCTCACCATCGACGGCGTACCCAGCCCCGGAGTCAGCAAGATCTCCGGCTTGAGCGAAGGCGAAGTCGATACCGTCGAGCAGCCCGAAGGCGGCCGCAATCACACCCACAAGATCGCCGGCACCGTGATGAAGTTCGAGCCCCTGACCATCGAGCGCTACGTCGACGGCAGCCCCGAAGACAAACGCTTCCAGGATTGGTTCAAGGCCACGTTCGACCTCAACAATCCCCAGCCCGGCGGCAGCGGCGTCCGCAAAAACGGCATGATCACCAAGCTCCACAACGGCCAGCCCGTGATCAAGTTCGCCTTCCTCCAGGCCTGGATCAAGTCCAGCAAGTTCACCGACCTCGAGGCCGGCAGCAACAACCTGATGAAGCAGACCATCGTGCTCGAACACGAAGGTCTGGAGCGCGTCGAGTAGCAACCGAAGAGAATCGTCATGAGTGAAACCATCCGCAACCGCGAATTTACCGTGAGCCTGCCCATCGGCCTCACCGATCCGCAGGGCAATCACCAGCGCGACGTCGTGCTGCGCAAAATGACCGGCCGCGAGGAAGCCATCCTCGCCGACCGCCGCTATCAGAAGAACGGCGGACGCCTCGTCACGGAGCTGCTCCATAGCTGCATCGTGCGCGTCGGCGATCAGCCGAAGAACGGCGCCTCCACTGTCTCCTCCATGTACTCGGTGGACCGCAACTACCTGCTGCTGAAACTGCGCAGCATCACGTTCGGACCCGAGTTGAATACCACGTACTCCTGCCCGTCCTGCAATGAGACCGTACGGCTCGTCGAGAACCTCGACGACCTGCCCGTGCGCACACTCGGCGACGACGAGACCGCCGACGAAATCCGCGTCGAACTACAGGATGGCTTCGTCGATCGCGACGGCGACGTCCACACCGCGCTCACCCTGCGCCTGCCCACCGGCGCCGACGAGGAGGCCGTGGCCCCGCAGATGCGGCAGAATCCATCCGAGGGAAAGAACGCGCTGCTCTCGCGCTGCATGAAGAGCCTGGGCAGCATGCCGCGGCACCGCATGGAGGCGCTCGGACCGCACATCATGTCCGAACTCACTCTCGCCGATCGCCGCCTGGTCGACAAGGCCCTCAATCAGGCCGCGCCCGGCGTCAACCTCGTGCGCAAGATCGAGTGCGCCTCCTGCGGCCACGTTTTCTCGGCCAGTCTGGACCTGTCCCATTTTTTAGCAATGGAGTAAGTCAGGAAGGCCTGCGCCGCGAGGTTTTCTTTCTGGCTTACCACCTGCACTGGTCGTGGACCGAAATCATGGAGATGGATAGTAGCGAGCGGCAGGCGTATGTCGAAATGCTGGTCGAACAGATCGAGCGCGAAAACGCCCGTATCGAAGAGGCCCGGAGACGGTAGCTCATGCCGTTGATCGTTCTCCTACAGGACGTGTTCCAGAAGTTCACCAAAGCGGTGAAGTCGCTGGAGCATTGGAACGAACTGGTGGATCTCGAGGTCCTGCTGGTGGCCCGCGCCCGCAGTGCCTTCCTGGTCCACTGGTTCGGATCGCTGATACCGCTCGACGGCTCCGGCGTGCGCATCGCCATCGTCAACCTCGAGGCGCTGCGGCAGCGCTACAGCCTGGTCATGTCCAAGCGGCGATCCGGTTTGAGCGAAGGACCCAGCGTGCTGGAACCGGCGGCGGACATCGCGGGCAGCCTGATGGGTGCCGCCCTCTCGCCTCTGAACTTCCTGCCCATCCTCGCCGCGGCCAACCCGTACATCACGGATAAACTCGGCACCACGCTCAAGAAGGTGCTCTTCACCATCGGGGTGACCCTCAACTCGCTTTCGTGGGGCGCGCTAGGGCCCATCGTCTTCGTGCTGCTGGCCGCCGCCGGACCGCTCCTCATCGTAGGCTACGCCGCCGTGCCGGGTACGCGCGAAGTGCAGGACTTCCTCACCGCCGCGACCCGCCTCGCCAGGCCGCTCGCCGAATTCTGGCGCCAGGTGAGCGGCCCGCGCGAGAAAGTGAAAAACCCGATCGTCCGCGCCGCGCTGGGCGTGCTCGACAAACTCGCCGTCATGTTCCCCTTCTTCATGGCGACGGTGGCGTTCCTCATCGGCAAGGTGGGTCCGCTCCTCGATCCCCTGTTCCACCAGTTCCAGGCGCTCGCGGCGTACGCCGGCGAAGTGTTCGGCTTCGCTCGGTCTACCGGCGGGGACCTCGTGGACCTCCTTCGCAAGTGGCTCGACCCCAAGCGCTCCGGTTCGCTCCCCTACTACCTGCGCCTCGCCGGCGAGGCCTTCGGAAAACTGCTGGATTTTCTCGCCGGCGCGATTTCCCTGCGGCTCTTCGGCGACACCGGAGAATACTTCCTGCGCATCGCCTACGGCTTGATGGGCTACTTCGACAAGGTGAAACAGTGGACCCTCAAGCGCTTCACGCAGATCCTCGACACGAATCCCGTGGTCCAACTCGTCAAAGCCGCGCAGGCCCGGATCGATACGCTGGCGCCGCTCTTCGCGCACTTCGACAGCCCGGCCAAGTCCGGCGGCTCCGACCCTGGCAAGTTCACCGAAGCCCTCAAATTTCAACTCAAGGATGTCGCCGGCGACATCGCGTGGATGAAGGCCAACCTCCCCTCCTTCGTCAGCGACACCGATATCGACACGCAGTTGTCCCTGCACGGCCTCTCGCCGTTCCCCACCATCGCTCCCATCGTCTCGCCGCCCACCGACCCCTTCTCCGAGGTGCGCACGAAATTCGCCGCGCGCCCGCGCAGCATCTTCCAGGGCGAACGCAAAGCGCTCGACGCCACCGCCATCGAGCAGTTCGCGCTGCCCAACGCCGCCATGGCCGTGACCCAGGCTCACATCGATGAAACCCGCCTGCGCGAAGCCCTGCTCGCCGTCGCCGCCAGGGTGCTACCGCCCAAAATGCTGCCGTACCTCAACACCCTGAGCGACGCCATGGAGAAGGCCGAAAAGGGCCTGGGCCAAAAGCCCGTCGAACCCGCCGCGCGCACTTTCCCGGTGCTCGAACTTCCCGAGGAGGGACGCCTCCGCCCCGTGGTGGGCCGCCTGGTGGTACGCCTGCGCGGCTCCGCGCGCGAACTCGGCGAGGAGTGGACCGAAGGCCTCAAGGCCACCCTGCGCGCGCAACTCTATCCCATGCCGGCGGAAGGAGGCGCGGCCTGATGCCCATCGATTGGGAAGCCATCGTCGCGCCCTTCCGCGCCGTCTTCACCAGCCAGGTGAAGGATTTCACTGCCTCCGTCGAGAAGATCGCGAAGTGGCTGAAGAAGCGCCTCACCGCCGCGCGGGACATGGAGCGCCTCTCCCGCGCCTATCCCGTGATCGATTTCGAGGAAGGAGCGGTGCGCGCCGGCGTCGCGCTCTTCCAACAGCACACCCTCGGTCTGCCCAAAACCACCGGCGGACCGCGCCCGGTGGACGAGTACCTCTCCGCCTGGCAGCGCTTTGCGCGCGGCTTTCAGCGGATTCCCGACGCGGTGGAAGAAGCCCTCGCCATCCCGCGCGTGGTCGGTGTGGTGGAAGACATCCTCGGCACCATCGTCGCGTCGCTCGAGCGCTGGGAGAAGCCCGATTGGCGCATGTTCGACACCAAACAGCCGCGCAGCTCCTCCGACTTGATCGGCGAACTCTTCCTCTTCGTCGAAATGCTTGCGATGAGCGTGGACCCCATCCGCGTGGTCCTCAACAGCGAGGTCGCCCACCTGCTCATGCAGCCCTCCAAGAGCCCGAAATCGGATTCCTCCGACGCGTTGGCCGATCTCGCGCGCTACATGGTGGCCGCGCTGCTCCTCATCCCCATCGGTGGAATGTGGGTCGCGTCCGTCTTCCGCTGGGGCGTCCTCTCCGTCAAAGTCATGGTGCTCGATTTCCTTACCGGCATCGAAGACACCGTCTACGCCATGCGCCGCCAGGCCCTGGAATTCGTCATGGGCGGACTCGTCAACATCCTGGACGGCGCCTACACCTTCATCGAGGGCACCCGCGCGCTCCTGACCCTGGTCATCACACGCGCGCTCGATTTCGGAGTCGCGGTACTGCGCGGCTGGGCCAACGACCTTCGCGAGTTCCTCTACGCCGTCAGCGGGTTCTTCCTGCGCGGGGTCGGCCAACTGTTCGCCCACATCCTGGCCGCGCTCGACGGCATCATGAAGATCAACGTCGTGAAGATGTACACCCACGGCGCCATCAGCGGAACCGTCCAGGAACTGGTCGATATCGTCACCAAAAAGGACTGGGTCACCTATCAGGCTCTCCGCGCGGACATTCTCGCCTACGGACAGGGACTGGGTCGCCTCTACGACGTCAGCATCTTCGGCTGGATCTGGCCCAAGCACATCGGGAAGCGCGCCGATGCACTGAACAAGATCGTCGGCATCCTGGGCAACTTGCCCGACAAAACCATCCCCTCCGTGAACCTCCCCGGCCCCGCGTCCAAATTTCCGAACATCTCCGAGTACCTCACCACGCTCAACAAAGTCGATATGGCGGGCAGCCTCACCAGGCTCCGCGCCTCGCTCGAAACCCAGCTCCCCGCGATCCTCGACAACGCCGGCGATGCGCTCACCAAAATGGGCGACGAGATGGAAACCTCCGCCGGCAACATGGCGTGGATCGGCCCCCTCTCCGACGCCGCTCGCGTGCGCGATTTCGCCCGCTCGACCGCCGCCATGTTCTTCGGCGACCAGGAAAAGGAACTACGCGACGCCATGAAGCACGACGCTCTCGCCGCGGCCTTCGACCAGGCGGTGGCCGGCGGAGGCTTCCACCTTGTGGGCGCGGCCATCCCGCTCTATGTCGAATCCATGCGCGAGTTCTGGGAGCAGCGCCCGCCCGCGGAGCCGCATCCCACCTCACCGCACATTCTCGCGAAGCGGCAGCGCCTCGGCTGCGTGAAGGTGCCCGCCATCCGCATCCGCGCCGCCGGACGCGCGCTCGACGATCCCCTCATCAGCCGCGTCGCCGCCGAGTTCCGCCGCGCCGTGCAGGGCGCCTGGCAATCCGGATTGCGCGCCACCGAGGCAGGAGTTTAAGCGATGAACCCCGACGACATCGTCACACAACTCGGCCTCCTGCTCACCCAGCTCCGCTACTCGCGCCGCGCCGTCGAGGACATCGAGCGCAGCACCGCCAAATACACCGGCATCGCCTTCGCGCCGCTCTTCGCCGAAGGGCCGCGCTTCGGCCAGCCCCCCATGTTGAACGGCGCGCTCAAGGTCTACGTGGTCAACATCAACGACCTCACCGAACCGCCCGCCGGCGGCGTGCTCGAAGGCCTGCTCGGCGGTGCCGGACGCTTCCTCGGCGGCCTCATCGGCGGCATCGCCGGCGGCACCGTCTCCAGCGTCCTGTTCCCGTGGGTGGTCTCGTCGTTGAACAACATCACCGCTCACATCGATTCCATCGCCGCGCGCATCGAGCGCATCGTCTCGCACTTCCAGGCCAAGCCTTCCGCGCCCGCCACCAACGCAAGCCCCGGAAGCCCCGGCAGCATGATCTCCGGCCTGCCCGGCCTCTCCGCCATCCTCGACGACGTCACCGCCCTGCTGCGCAGCGCCAACGGCGAAAAGCTCGCCGAAGGGAAGGCCGAGCCGAGCAAGGGCGTCGATCAGGTCCTGCACCTGCTCAAGGAGATTTCCGGCGTCATCGACGGCCTCATTCTCCTTCTCCCTATCATCAACGGCTTCCTGGCCTCGCTCATCGTTCGCCTCGATTCCGTGAAACTCGCCGTCGTGGAACTGCTCGAGTGGCTGGTGCGCAACGTCCTGCTGCTGCGCGGCCTGATCTTCGTCGTCATCCAGGACACGCTCGCCGAAGCCGCGCGCCTCGCCGGCAAACTGATGCACATCGCCGCCGGCCTGCTCAAGGACGTCCTCACCTCCGCCTTCGAGATCGTCAAGAACCTGCTCACCACCGCGGTCACCGCTGTCTCCTGGATCGGCTCCGCGCTGCAAGGCATCATGACCGATCTCATGGACTGGCTGCGCACCGGGCTCGGCGAATTCCTCGTCTTCCTCGGCAACACGCCCATCGTTCAGTTCCTGTTTCACATCGTGGACGTGCTGCCCAACCTGCTGCCCGCCCTCGTCAAACTGGTGAACCCCGAGAGCCCGCTCTCGGACGCGGAGATTTCGATGCTCGACAAAATGTCGAGCAAGCCCCTGACCTTCGCCATTCCCTCCATCACCGGCGGCTCCAGTCCCACCGGCAAAATCGACCCGTTCCCGGATCTCGCCAGTCACCTGCCCGACCCCAAGGACATCGCCGCCACGCTCGACGCCAGTCGCGACTTCATCGTGAAGGAGAGCGGCAAGCTCGTCGATTCCGTCTCCACGCGTCTGCAGGAAGCCGCCCTCTCGCTGAAAACCGCCGACTTCGACAAGGGCGTTGCAGACAACCTCGTCACCGTGCAGAAGCGCGCCAAAGATTTCGCCGACACCCTCAAGAGTACGCGCGAGGACGCCGCCGCCGGCAAGGTCGATTCCGGCGTCGCCATGATCGCCCAAGCCTACGAAGACTGGCTCACCACGGGCGGACTCGAAACCCTCCTCACCAACATCACCGCCCACTTCCAGCGCGATGTCACGCTGCCCGAAAAGGTGAAGGACGGCACGCAGCCCGAATCGCCCCGCGCCACCGTGCAAATCGATCAGGTGGAGATCGTCATCGAACCGCCCGCCGCGTCCACATCCGCCGCGCCGGCCGCCGCGCCCCTCAAGACCGCCGCCGCCGGCGAGCACAAGAGTTGGATCTGGTCGCCCTTCGAAACCATGACCGCCGAAGACGTGCTTCGCGGCGCGGTACCGGAGCCGTACACCGCATGAGGAAATCCTGATGGCCTACGCATACCTTGCCAGCCCGTTCAACCTGCCGCCGCTGATCTTCCGGTTTCAGTTCAACCCGGACATCCTGAACCTGAAGAAGTCTTTCAAGTACGACTCGGCGAATAGCTTCGGCGACTGGTCCTTCGATAAGACCGCCGCCGGCGGCGCTTCCGCCATAGGCTCCGTCGGCGCCGTCCTCGGCTTCATCGACGACATCAAGGAGTGGGGCTCGATCCTCACCAAGGTCAAGCCCATCGAAGCCAAGGAAGGCGAGCCGCAGACCGTCGCGCTCGATTTCCGCATCGATGGCTCGCCCTCCGCGCAGACCCTCGATCAGACGCCCGAACTGCCCGACTCCACCCCGCCGCAAGGCACCATCGAAAACGCCATCGCGGTGCTCCAGCAGTTCATGTACCCCAGCTACGACCTGTTCGACATCTTCAAGACCATCGCCAACAAGAAGGTCCCCTGCCTGAGCCGCCCCCCTGAAGTCAGCCTGATCTACGGCCCCTTTACCGTCACCGGTCACGTCACCGACCTCAGTATCAAGATCACCGCCTTCGACGCAAGTGCCAAGCCCGTGCGCGCCGACGTCTCCCTCACGCTGAAGGAGCAGTCGCTCGGCCTCAGCACGATTCCGTCCTCGCTCGCCCGAATCGGACGCGCCGCCGCGTACACCTACGGCGGCGGACGCTCCGCCGGCGACACCCTCAAGGACATCGGAGTCGGCACCGGAATCATCAACCCGTTTTCCTAAGGAGAAGCCATGCCAGTCGGACCCAGATCGCGTTATTACGGACAGCAGGTGGTGCAGGCGCCGGACCGCCACGGCGTCATGCATCCCACCATCGCCATTCGCTACCTCCCGTCGCCGCCCGCGGGCCCGTTCTTCCGCCAGCCCGTCGCCGGACTGCAAACCATCGAGTACCTTTCCTGGAAAGGCAACGGCCAAAGTGAATTGTGGTGGCGCATCTCCGACGCCAATGACACCCGCTTCCCCCTCGACTACGAAACCGGCGAGGGCGTCAACATCTCTGCCGACCCCAACGCCGGACGCATCGTGAGGACACGCTAGCAAGCCATGGCCGGCAACTCCAAAACGCCCGATATCAAGATCACGTGGAAAGACCGCCCGCTGACCGAAGTCCACAGTGTCGAGGTGGAGGATCACGACCAGTTGATCGACAAGGCCACCATCACGCTTGACGACGCCGCACGCATCGCGCCCACCACGGCCGGCATCGAGGAGACGGTCAAAATCGAAATGGGCTGGGACGGCCAGACCGCGGTCCTTTTCGAGGGACTCGTAGTGCAGGCGGGCGGCGACGCCGGCCAGCACGGCAGCAAGGCCCAAATCGTGGCCTACGACCTTTCCGTCCGCATGCACCGCAAGCACACCAGCCATCCCATCACGAAGGGGACCAAGCTGAGCGACCTCGTACGCCAGATTGCATCCAACCCCGACTACAAGTTCTCCTCCGCCGACATCAACATCGATCTCGACGACGATCCCGAAGTGGATCGCGACATGAACGAGCCCAACACCACCGACCTCCAATTCCTCCAGAAACTCGCCCGCGAGTACCAGTGCCGCACCTTCGTCGAATACAACGCTCCCCCCGGAGGCGGCGCTGCCGGTGCCGCCGCGCAGGGCCACTCGCAGTTCTACTTCTGGTCGCTCAGCAAGATCATGCAAAAGGATCCCGCCGGCACACTCTACTTCTGCCCCGGCGTCCACCAGCTTGTCGAGTTCCGCTATCAGCGCGTCGCTGCCGGCGCGGACCCCGAGCGCACCGTCTCCGCCGTGGATGACCGCACCGGCGCCGTCGTGACCAACCCCTCCTCGCCCACCCCCGGCGAGCAGTCCCTGAACATGCCCGAAGATATCGATCGCGATCTGCCCGGCGTCAGCGACCGCGCCGACGCCGCCGCACAAGCCGTCGTCGACGAAGCATCCTCCTCCGCCGGCAAGCCGCACGACCAGGTGAAGCAGAAGACCGCCGCCGGCGGCCCCTCCGATAAGACCGCGGCTTCCAAGGCTACGAAACGCGACCCCACCCGCATCATGGGCGTGCTCGGCGAAGGCACCGCCACTGGCAACATCGGCATCCGCGCAAAAAGCAAACTCACCCTGATCGGCATCTGCCCCTGGTACGAAGGCGATTGGTACGTCAAGGTCGTGCGCCACCACTACGAATTGGCCGGCGGCATCCCCAGCTACACCACCCGCTTCCTGGCAACGAGGTAACCATGCATCCGGACCTGCAACGTCACATCGGCAAATTCTACGGCAAATACGCCGGCATCGTGATGGATGTCTCCGATCCGGAAAAGCGCGGCCAGATTCAGGTGCGGGTTCCCAGCGTCTTCGGCCCCGACGACCCCGTGTGGGCGCGCCCCAGCTTCCCCTACGGCCACTACTTCGTGCCCCACGTCGGCGCCCAGGTGTGGGTTGAATTCGAAGGCGGCGACCCGCGCTATCCGCTCTACTCGGGCGCCTGGTACACCCCCGATCTCGTCCCCAAGGAAGCGCAGGAGGACCCGCCCGCCAATCGCGTCATCCAGATGCCCTCCGGCCACACCATCGAACTGCAGGACAAGGACGGCGAAGAGAAAATCGTCGTGCGCCACAAGGACAATTCCTTCGTCACTCTCGACAAGGACGGCAGCGTCCTCGTCTCCAACAAAAACGGATCCCATCTCTACCTCAACGCGAAGGACGCCGAAGCGACCCTCGTCGAAGAGCACGGCAACCTCCTCCGCATGACCGGCGATGGCGTCACCATCGTCAACAAATCCGGCGCCGTCATCGAAATGAAAGGAGACAAGGTGAAGATCATCGCCAAGGACGCCCTCACCGTCACCGCCAAAGACGTGAACATCGAAAGCTCCACCGTGAACCTCGGGCAGGGCGCCGGCACCGCGGGCGAACGCATCCTGCTCGGCGAGACATTCCTCATGAGCTACATGACCCACACCCATCCCACCGCGCTCGGCCCGAGCGGTCCGCCCCTGCCGCCCGTGCTGCCGCCCATCCCGATGACGCCGCATCCCATGCTGTCCTCCGGCGCCAAGGTAGGGAAGTAAGGATGAGCCGATGCAACTTTCCCCCGCTTCCTTCCGTCTCGCTTCCGGCGCTGCCGCCGTTGCCCTCTTTGCCCGCGCTGCCGGATCTCGCCCTGCCCTCCCTCCCCGCGCTGCCGGATCTTCCGAAGCTGCCCCCGCTGCCTTCCATCGCGCTTCCCGTATTGCCGCCGCTACCCTCCTTGCCCGCGCTGCCCGATCTCGCGCTGCCTTCCCTCCCCGCGCTGCCGGATCTCCCGAAGCTGCCGCCGCTGCCTTCGATTGCACTTCCGGTATTGCCGCCGCTGCCGTCTCTGCCCGCGCTGCCGGACCTTGCGCTGCCCTCCCTGCCCGCGATTCCCGCGTGCCCCATCGACTGAGGAGCGACCTATGCCGCTAGCCACCAGCCAGTTGAAAAGCAGCCTCCAGAACATCTTCGATACCGCTGCGAAAGAGCAGTGGACCACCGCCAAGGTGGCGGACCAGATGTCCAAGGCCATGGAGACCTTCGTCAAATCGGCATCCGTCAAAAACGTGAAAGTGAACATCCAGACCGGCGCGCAATCCGCCGACGGAACCATCGAGTGAGGTGAATATGGCAGACCAGGTTCAAGGATTGGGATTTCCGTTTCGCATCGACCCGGCCACCGGAGGCGTGGCATGGTCCTCCGGCAAGGACAAGATCCGCCAGAACGTCTCGCTCATCCTCGGCACGCGCTTCGGCGAGCGCCCCATGCTGCGCGACTTCGGCACCCGCATCCCTTCGCTCGTGCACGATCCCAACGACGATGTGCTCGCCACCGCGGTCCAGGAACAGGTGCTCGCCGCCCTCCTGCGCTTCGAAAGTCGCGTCCTCGGCACTAACGTCACCACCGCCCGCCAGGACGGCGAACTCACCGTGCGCGTCAACTACATCTACGTCGAAGAGGGCATGAGCGACACGCTCGTGCTTCCGCTCGAGAATCCGAGGTGATGCATGGCCAACCCCCTGCCGCCGGCAATCGACTACACCAACAAGGACTACGCCTCCCTGCGCCAGGCCATGCTCGAACTGGCCCGCTACCGCCTGCCGGAGTGGACCGATCAATCGCCCTCCGACCCCGGCGTCCTGCTGGTCGACCTGTTCGCCTACATGGGCGACATCGTCCTCTATTACCAGGACCGCATCGCCAGCGAACTCTTCCTCCACACCGCCGCCGAGCGCCGCAGCGTGCTCAACCACCTGCGCCTGATCGGTTATGAGCTGAGCCCCGCCATGCCCTCGTCGGCGACCCTCGCCCTCACCTTCAACGCGCCACCGCAAAACGATCCCGGCAAGGTCACGATTCCCTCGCTCGCGCAGTTCGCCACCAAAGCCAACGGCGCCGGTCCCCAGACCTTCGAATACCTCGGGCCCGATCTCACCATCGATCTGCGCGGCGCGCAGGTGCAGCCCGCCGCCGGCAACAAGCTGCTCTACCCCAGCCTGCCGGTGACCCACAGCCAGACCGTGCGCCAGGTGACACTGGGTTCCTCCACCGCCGAACCCAACCAGACCTTCCGCGTGCCGCAAAGCCCGCTCACGCCGGGCACCATCCTGGTGGAGGTGAACGAGGGCGCCGGTTTCGTCCCCTGGAACCTGCGTGAGAACCTGCTCTACTTCACCGGCGACGATGGACGCGTCACGCTCTCCGGCCCTGCCTCGCGCGACTTCATGGTGCGCTACGACGAAAACGGCGACGCGTGGGTCGTGTTCGGCGACGGCGTCTACGGCGCGATTCCGCCGCGCGGCAATAACAACATCCGCGCCGGCTTCCGCATCGGTGGCGGCGCCGCCGGCAACGTGCCCGCCGGTTCCATCTCCGACCCCAAAACCAAAATCGCCGGCCTCGCCTCCGTCGCCAATCCGCTGCCCGCCGTCGGCGGCGTCGATCCCGAATCCACCGATCACGCCGTCAACTTCGGACCCCTCGCCTTCCGCTCCGCCTATCGCGCCGTCACGCTCAACGATTTCGTCTCCCTCGCGCAGAAAGCCGGCGGCGTCGCCAAGGTCCGCGCCCGCAGCCTCGGCTGGAACCTCGTCGAACTCTACGTCGCGCCCCAGGGAGATACCCTCGCGCCCGCGCCTCCCCAGCTCAAACAACGCCTCGTCGATTTCTTCGAGGACAAGCGCATGGTCGGCACCTTCGTTCAGATCCAGGACGCCGTCCCCGTCAAGATCGATATCCACGTGGATATCGTCGTCGAGCACAACTTCGACCCCGCCCTCGTGCAGGACGCCGCCGCCAAAGCCGTGCAGTCGCTGGTCGCCTTCGAAAATGTCGATTTCGCCCAGCCCCTCTACGTCAGCAAAGTCTACGAAGCCGTGGAAGCCGTCCCCGGCGTACTCGCCGCCAACGTCACGCGTTTCCGCCGCGCCGACCGCGCCGCCGCCGTCACCCGCCAGCTCAAGCTCATTCCCGCGGCCGTCATGAAAGCCGTCCCCGACCTGGTCGATCGCCTGCTCAACGTGGACGTGGAGACCGATGGCCGCATCGAAATCGGCGACCAGGAAATCGCCGTGCCCGGCACCGTCGATGTCGGCGTGCAGGGGGTGCTCGCGTGAAACTCCAGTCCTTCGCCGCCGCCTCCGACCTGGTTGGACGCCGGATGCGCATCGTCTGGGAACTGATCCCCGAAGCCGATGGCGAACTCGCCCAGCCCGGCCGCATGGTCCTGCGCCGCAAGACGCGCGACTTCGAATTTCCCGCCGCCGCCGGCGCCGACCCCTTCGTCGTCTACGATAGCGATGCCTTCCCGCCCCCAGGCACCCAGGCCTCTCTCGTCCCCGGCTGGGAAGCGCGCGACGGCGCCAACCGCATCCTCGCCACCGTCGATAGCGCCTGGGTCGATGCCGGCGGCCGCCGCGTCGAAGTCGTCCGCCGCACCACCCGCACCACCCTCGGCCCCGACGGCAAGCCCCTCCGCCGCCAGATCGAAATCCTCGATTCCGGCGCCGCCGCCGCGCGCATCGAGCCCGGCACCGCGTACTACTATCGCCTCGATACCGTCTGGCCCGGCCTCAAAATCTCCGGCGATACGCGGGACTCCGCCACCGCCACCAACATCTACGGCATGGGCCGCCGCATGTACCGGATGCTGCCCGAGGTCTACCGCCGCTACGACGTGGTCACTCGCCCCGCCATCGCCGGTGCCGAATCCATCCTCGAAGCCGCCGCCGGCGTGGAGGAACAGGGCCGCCTCATGCAGTACGGCCAACTGCGCCGCTTCGTCGATCTCTTCGGAGTCGCCCTCGATTTCATGCGTAGCCGCGCCGAAGGCCTCCGCGACCTGCATGACGTGGACGACTGCGACCGCCGCCTGCTCCCCCTCATGGCCGATTGGCTTGGTTGGGATCTCAGCTTCGATGCCCCCATCCCCGTTCAGCGCCACCAGATCCGCTACGCCGCCGCGCTCTACCGCCTCACCGGCACCGTCCCCGGCTGCATGATCTGGGTCCAGCGCCTCACCGGTTGGCGCCCGCGCATCAAGGAATTCGCGCGCAACGTCTTCTTCACCAACCAGCCCGGCTCCACCTCCATCGATACCGCGAATCCGCAGACGCTGGCCAACCTGCGCAAGTTCGAAGACCAGTCGCACTACACCTACGACGCCGGTGCCGGCGACGACCACTGGTACGCGTACAACGCTATCGGCATCTTCGTCACCCCCGATACCGGCGAATCCTCGGCATCGGTCAACCGCAAATTCGGCAAGCTCCGCAACCACCTCGACCTCTTCCTGCCGTTCAACGTGCGCGGCGTCGTGATTCTCGAGGTGCCGGAGCAGAACGCGTCCCAGGGCAGCTCGGCTAACCTGGGCCAGCGCTCTCAGGATCAAATCCAGTAGAGGACAACGATCATGGCAAAGGGCAATTTTTCCAACGGCGGAGTCGATACCTTCGATCCTTCGCGGCGCTACGTGGGCGTCCGCCTCCAGCAGGGCGTGCCGCTGCTCGACCGCGACTGGAACGAGTCCGAAGACATCCGCCGCCACTTCGAACGCCGCCTGCGCCGCCACTACATCGGCCAGGGCGTCTCCACCGCCGCCGGCTTCCACATCGAGCCCGCGCCCTCCGGCGCGCCCAACGACTTCCTCATCCAGCCCGGCAACCTCATCGTCGATGGCTGGGACGTGCAGAACGGTAAGCCCCTGCTCTATTCGCAGCAGCCCGGCGTCCCGCCCATGCCCGCCGCAGACGCGACCCAGCAGAATTACCTCGTCTACCTCGACCCCAACCTCACCCGCATCGGCGCCGCCGACGAGCCTTCGCTCAAAAATTCGCAGGACGTCAACATGGAAACCTGCCTGCGCGACCGCCTCGATTGGACCGTCCGCATCGCCCGCGTTCCCGAGCAGCCGCCCGGCGACGCCTACATCCTTGCCTCCATCCAGCGTCCCCCCAACGCCGCCGTCATCACCGCCGACATGATCGCCGATAAGCGCCGTACCCGCGTCAACGTGGCCGATACGGTGGACCGCACCAACACCCTCGAAGGCACCGTGCAGACCCTCACCACCCAGTTGAGCAACGCCATCCTCGATCTGGAGCATCTGAAACAACAGGTGGCCCGCATGTTCTGGGATGTCTCCCTCTCCGCCAGTCGCGCCAATTCCTATTTCGGCGACAGCGTCACCATCACCGCCAGCGTGGTCAACGGACTCGGCGAACCCGTCTCCGGCGCCGGACTCGTCTTCACGTCCGATTGGGGCGCGCTCGATCCCTCCTCCGTCACCGCCAACAGCGACGGCCGCGCCAGCGTCACACTGCACGCCGTGGAGGCCGAAGCACCCCCGCCCAAGCAGGAAATCGCCGTCCTCAACGATCTCGCCCGCCGCGTCGATCGCTCCAAACTCGAAGGCCAGGAGGCCATTCAACACCGCCTGCTGCGCTTCCAGCCGCAGGAGATGATGCTGGTCTCGCGCTACACCCCCGCCCCCTCCATGATCGATATCGCTTCGTCACTCACCGTCAATCCCCACGTCACGATTCCGCGCTTCCGCACCGTCACCGTCACCGTCCATTCCCGCGAAGGCCAGGCCGCCATCGTGCGCGGCGTCGGCAGCATCCAGGTAACCTTCGGCATGTGGGTGCGCGATTGGGCCGTCAGCAAAATCGCCGACGTCGTCAGCGGTGTGCAGGTCGGCGTGCGCGTCGGCGATATCCTCCGCCTCGGCGTCGTCAACAACCAGACCTTCGACCATACCAAGGTCCTCCCTGAGATGCCCAAGATCCTGCAGCGCATTCAGGACGACACCCATGCCGTGGTCAAGCAGACCGTCTTCCTCGATCCCAGCATCGACGACGATAAACTCGCCGGCTCCGGCAGCCTCGGCCAACTCATCGCCCAGGAAGCCACCGCCGCCATCGGCCTGCAGACGCACCAGGCCATCGACGCCCAACTCAACCAGAGCACGGTGCCCATCCCCCCCGACTCGCGCACCGTGGTCACTCAGACCGCTCACCAGATCTCGGCCGGTTTCGCGCAGAGTCAGAAGCAGCGCTACAACTCGCCGCGAAACCTGCGTTAAGAAGAGAGGAGCCGCACGGTGCTGTTTCTTTCAGGCGAGTTCACCGATCTCCTGCGCGGCGCGGAGGGCGCCGGCGCCGCCTTCCCCACGCGCCCCAACCTCGTCGTCGCGCGCGCTCTCGATCTCGTCGCCGCACTCCTGGCCCGCCGCCCCGGTATCGCCGGACTGCTCTATTGGGCCGTCGGCGCGGGCGACCCCGCGTGGGATACCCTGGCCGCGCCCCCCGCGCCCGACCGCCGCGCCGCTACCCTCGTCAAGGAGGTCTACCGCAAGCGCCTCGCCCCCGGCGATTTCACCTACGATCCCGCCGCCCGCGCCCTCACCGTGCGCGTTACCTTCCTCCCCGGCGAAGCCACCGCCGACCTCCGCGAATTCGGCCTCTTCGGCGGCGACGCCTCCGGCCTGCCCGACTCCGGCTTCCTCTTTAACACCGCGCGCCACGCCGTCGTCCACAAAGCCGCCGGCCAGTCGCTCGACCGCACCCTCAAACTCACCCTCGCCGGCGACAGCGTCCTCTCCGGCCTGCTCGACACCATCGGACAATTGCTCGCCAACGTTTCCGGCGTCACCGGCGTCACCACGGTCGCATTCGGCTCCGGCGATCCATCCTGGGATCAGCACCCGCCCGCCCCCGATCCCGCGCGCACCGCTCTGCAACAGGAGTTGATCCGCACTCCCCTCGATCCCATTCCCGATATCGAGGTCGTGCCGTACCAGCAGGCGCTCGTTGCCCATGCCGTACTCGAGTACAACCAGGCCGCCACCTCCCTGCGCGAAGCCGGACTCTTCGGCGGTAGCGCCGCCGCGCCGGTCCTGCTCGATCACGTCGCCTTTCCCGCCATCGATCACAGCGTCGCCGCGCGCCTCCGCTTCGATGTCCGCATGGCCATCGGCATCGACCCCGCCGTGGCCGTCCCCGACGTCACTACGAAAACGCTCGCCGATGCCGCCGCCGCCCTCGCCGCCGCCGGACTGCGTGTCGGCGATGTGCGCGCAGAAGAGCACCCCGGCGGCAACAACACCGTGCTCCGCCAGGTGCCCGCCCCCGGCGCAAAAGCCGTCGATGGCGCGTCCGTGCAACTCACCCTCACCGTCCCGGTGAGCATCCCCGCCCCGCGCCTCATCGGCCTCACCACCGCCGCCGCCGCGCCCGTCGCCGCCGCCCTCGGACTCACCATCGCCGCCGGACAGCCGCCCGTCGAGTCCCCGCAAACGCCCGGCACTATCGTCAGCCAGGCGCCCGCCGCCGGCGATCTCATCCGTCCCGGCAACTCGATCCAGGTCATCCTCGCGACCCCCGAAACCACGCTCGTCCCCGACATCGCCGGCCTCCGTCCCGGAGAAGCCGCCGCCCTTCTCGCCGCCGCCCGCCTCACCCTCTCCGCGCCCCCTTTCCCCACCGTCGAGACCACCCTCAACTGGGGCACCATCGTCTCCCAGAACCCCGCCGCCGGCTCGCGCCAGATCGTCAACAGCGGCGTGACCCCCACTCTCGCCGTGCCGCCCACCGTAGCCGTCCCCAACCTCGTGAATAGCGCCCTCGCCGGCGCCTCCGCGGCCCTGCGCGATGCCGCGGCCGCCGTGCTCGCGGCGGGTGGCTTGCCGCCCGAGCCGCCCGGACTCGCCATCGGCCAGGTCACCTACGTCGAGAACGCCGCCGCGCCCGGCACCATCCTCAGCCAGACCCCCGCCGCCGCTCAGAAGACCGTCCTCTTTGGCACCGTAGATATCGCGGTCGCCTCGCCCGTCACCGTCGCCGTGCCCGCCCTCGCCGGACTCGCCCAGGCCAACGCCGCCGCCGCGCTGCGCAACGCCGGACTCCTTCCCGGAGCCGCCGCCGGCCGCATCGATCCCGCCCCGCCCGGTACCGTGCTCGCGCAGGATCCGCCCGCCGGATCCCGCGTAGCCCTCGGCAGCATCGTCTCTTTCACGGTCGCCACTCCGATTCAGGTGGCCGTGCCCGCGCTGATCGGCCGCTCCGTCGACTTCGCCAGGGAAGCGCTCGCCGGCAGCCGTCTCACACTCGGCGCTGTCAATCGCGTCCCCACCACCGCCGCGCCCGTCGGCTCCATCACCGCGCAGGATCAGCCCGCCGGCAAACTCGTCGCCCTCCTCAGCACCGTCAATATCACCATCGCCGGCAACACCGTCCAGGTGCCGTCCCTCGCCGGCCAGAGCGTCGCCGCCGCAACCGCGCTCCTCGCCGGTGTCGGCCTCACTCTCGCCGTCGGAGCCCAGGTCGAATCCTCCGCCGTCGCCCCGGGATTGATCGCCGGCCAGTCGCCCGCCGCCAACACCGTCGCGCCGGTCGGCTCCGCCGTCACCGTGAACCTCGCCATACCCCCCAGGGTCACGGTGCCCAATCTCGTCGGCAGGACCCTGCAGGACGCGCAGACTCTCGCTGCCGTCGCCAGGTTCACCCTCGTAGTGAGCGGCCAGGCGGAGAGCGATCAGCCGCCCGGGACCGTCGCCGTGCAGTCGCCCGTCGCGGGACAGCCCGCCGCGCCCGGCAGCGCCATCACCGTCCAGACCGCCGTGCCGCGCAGCATCGCCGTCCCCAACCTCATCGGCCTCGCCCTCGCCGCCGCCCAGCAACAGGCCGCCGGCCTCACCGTCACCGTCTCCCAGAGCATCCTCAGCGACGCGGCTGCCGGCATCGTCCTCCAGCAGAACCCCGCCGCCGGCGTCAAGGTCGCGCCCAGGTCCACCGTGACCGTGGTCACTTCCGCCGGCATCGGCGTTCGCGTGCCATCCGTCCTTCGCCTCACCCTCGCCGTCGCCACTCAGGTGCTGCGGCGAGGCGGGTTCGGTGTCTCCAGCGAAAGCATCCCCAGCACGCTTCCCCTCGGAACCGTCATCAACCAGTCCCCCGCAGCCGGTGCTCTCGTCGCTTCCGGCACCACCGTCGAGTTGACGGTCAGCGGCGCAAGAAGGGTCCCGATCAACACAATCCTCACGGATCGCCCCTTCCTGAACCAGATTCTGAAAACGCCGAGTTCCTAGCGCGCGCGACTCTCAGGCCGTGCGGCACAAACGCAGTTCGCGAAGCCGCTGGTAGAGACGCCGCTCGCTCATGCGGAACAGCCGCGCCACATCCCGCCGCGTCCGCGGGGACGATTCCATCGCCGCCACCAGCATCTCGCGCTCCAGGCTGGCCAGCACGCTCCGCGCCCCTTCCCGCGCCTGCTCCATGTGCACCAGCAGCCGCTCCGCGATGGCGCGCAAATCCTCCACCGGAGGCGCCGGCATCGTGTCCCGCAGATCCAGATCCTCCGCCGTGAGGCTCCGCCCGGACGCCTTCCCAAACAGCATCCGCTGCACCATGTGCTCCAGTTCGCGGATGTTTCCCGGAAACGCATAGCCGCGCAGCAGCCGGATCAGTTTCGGGTCCACGCTCTCGATCGGCTGATACAGGTCCTTGTGACGTTCGGCCAGCGCCAGGATCAGTGGTTCCAGGTCGTCCAGCCGCTCGCGCAGCGCGGGAATTCGCAGGTGGATCACGTCCAGCCGGTAGTAGAGGTCCGCGCGAAACCGCCCCGCCTCCACCAG